>CAYXJH010000048.1:0-14693 GCA_964465415.1 uncultured Gemmatimonadaceae bacterium | reverse complement strand
CCGCTGCGCTTCGCTCGCCGGCCACCGGACCGGTCAGCACCACGAGCCGGGGCCGCGACCACCCCGGACGCCCCACCACCGCCATCGTCACCTCCCCAGCC
Organism: uncultured Gemmatimonadaceae bacterium; assembly: GCA_964465415.1. Taxonomy (GTDB): domain Bacteria; phylum Gemmatimonadota; class Gemmatimonadetes; order Longimicrobiales; family RSA9; genus SLCC01. The sequence goes on along the minus strand of CAYXJH010000048.1, from coordinate 14,592 downwards.
CCATCAGCGAGAGGACCTCCGTTCGCATCGCGCGATCGTGCTCCAGCGCGCCCCGGAATGCGGTCGTGACCATCGACGCGGCCTCCTTTCTCGCTCCGCGCACCCGCAGGCAGGAATGCTCCGATTCGATCACGACAGCCACGCCTCTGGGGTCGAGGTGATCCACCAGCGCCTCCGCCACGTTCGCCGTCAGACGCTCCTGCATCTGCAGACGATGGGCGAACACGTCCACCACACGAGCCAGCTTGCTCAGGCCGGTAACCCGTCCGTGGGACGGGAGATACGCGATATGAGCGACGCCGGTGAACGGGAGCAGGTGATGCTCGCATAGACTCACGAACTGGATGTTCCGCAGCAGGACCAGGTCATCGCCTTCATGCTCCTGCGCGAAGACCCGGGTCAGGTGTTCGCCCGCGTCCTGGCTCGACCCGGACAGCAGCTCCAGGTATGCGCGGGCTACGCGGGTCGGCGTTTCCGCCAGTCCCTCCCGGTCCACGTCCTCGCCCAGGCCGATAAGGATCTCCCTCACCCCACGCTCGATTCGAGCCACGTCCACAACCGATCCTGAAACACCTTCCCTCAGCCGCGTCAGCGGCATCACCTGCACCTGCTCACTCATGGCATTCCTCTCTCCGTCCCCTTACGGCAGCAACACCGAGTCGATCACGTGGATCATGCCGTTGCGCGCTTCCACGTCCGTCAGCAGGATCTGCGCATCGTTGATGTAGGCGGCTCCACCCTCCACCCTGATCCTGGTAAATCCGCCGTTCGACATACGGATCCGGTCCGATGTCACCACGCTCCCCGAGTCCCTCCGGCCCGGCGCCACGTGGTACAGCAGGATGTTCGTCAGCGCATCCTTCGGCAGGTCGCCGATGTTGCTCGCGTCCAGGCCAAGGTCCAGGAACGCCGCGTCCGTTGGCGCGAACACCGTGCGCTGACCCACCGCCGACAACGGACCCACCAGATCCGCCGCCACCACCGCGGCGATCAGCGTGGAGAACTCACCGGTCTCCGCGTTCACAGAAAGCGCCACATCCACGATCGTCGGCGAGCTCGCCGCTCGGACCGCCGCCACCCGCGCCGCCTCCGCCTCACCCGGCGCAACCGGCTCCACCGTCGCCGGGTCCGCGCACGCGGTCGCCATGACCACCGCCCCCGCCATCAGCCAGTGCAGCTTCCTCATGCCCCACCTCCATTACGTGATACGTTGAATGTCCCTCCAGGCGGGGCGCTTCCCCGCATGGACACAACCTGGACACGCAGTAGACAATGACACGCCCTTCGCGGTTTGTCAATAGAATGTCATGGACAACAATTAGACACTTGGACACGAATCAGGGCATGGGCTAGCGGAACCCAGTCCCGCTGTGCCAAATTCAGTCGACCCTCCAACCAGGAGTCGCCTCATGAATTCCAGAGCTACGGTCATCCTCACGGTCACCCTCGCCACGGCGTGCGGAAGCGGAGCGGGCGCGAACCCGCAGGTCAGCCCCGGAGGTCGCCTGATCGACGCGGTTCGAGTCGATCATGCGGGCGTCAGCACGGTGCTGCTGGAGCGGGAGGATCAGATCACCAGCGGGCGGATCGAGGGATCGGTGTCCGACGCCTGGACCCACCTGGTCGCGGTGTACGCGGACTTGGGGTTCGAGACCGGCCGGCTGTCGGAGTACGCGCCGGCGGCTCGCCGGGTCGCCTATTCCGGACGGGCCAACCGCATCGGTGGCGAAAGGTTGTCGACGTATCTGGAGTGCGGTCGCTCGATGACGGCGCCGCTGGCGGATCAGGGGAATGTGACGGTGTTCGTGAGCACGTGGCTGGAGGCGGACGGTGACGCGACGCGAATACTCACGCGGTTCGAGGCGGCGGCTCGGGACGCGGGCACGAGCACGGCGGCGATCCCCTGCTCGTCCAGGGGGCGGTTGGAGCAGGTGATCGCCAACCACGTGCAGTACAGGATCCTGGTGGGCTCCTGATCGCGCCGTGGTAGCCCGACCTCACGATCGCAGGGTGATCGCCGGGTCGATCGTGGTCGCCCTCCAGGCCGGGGCCGCGCACGCCGCCAGGGCCACGGCGGCGAGGACGGTGGTGACGGCGAGGTAGGTCAGGGCGTCGACGGGTGAAACGCCGTACAGAAGGCTCTCGATCCACCTGCTCGCGGCGACGGCGCCGGCCAGCCCGAGCATGATGCCGACCAGGGTCAACCTGAGGCCCTGTCCGAGCACCAGTGCGACGATCCTGGCCCGCGGTGCTCCGACGGCCGAGCGCAGGCCGATCTCGCGGGTTCGCTCCGCCACATGGCCCGCCAGGAGGCCATAGATCCCGGCCGCGGCGAGGACGAGCGCGGCGAGCGCGAAGAGCTCGAATAGGACCAGTGCGAATCGGCGCTCCGCGGCCGACGCGGCGACGAGGTCCCTCATGACGGCATCCCGAACGATCGGCTGGTCGCCGTCCACCGACCAGATCGCTGCGCGGATCGCCGGCAACAGGGCCGCCACATCACCCTCCCCCCTGAAGACAATCGACATCACATTGTCCTCGAAGCGCCATTGACCCGGTGTCGTGTACACCGCGTGGGGCGCTCCGCCGGCCAGCGACACCTGTTTCACATCCCCGACCACGCCGACGACCGTGTAGGGTGGGCCGTCGAGCGGGCCGATGCGGATGCGTTCCCCGATCGGATCCCTGCCGGCAAACCGCTGCCGGGCGAGCGATTCACTGATGAGAGCGACGCGCGCGGCCCCGCCCCGGTCCCCATCTTCGAGGAGGCGCCCTTCCCGCAGGGGGATGCCCATGGCCGCCATGAAGCCGGGGCTGACGGCGTACCTGAACGCGCTGCGGTCCTCGTCCGGTCGCTGTGCGGGGGCGGCCTCGAGATGCACACCGTATGTATCGTGGTCCCCGCTCAGCGGGAGTTGGCTGGTCAGCGCGGCCTCGCCCACGCCGGGCACACGTCGGACGGCCGCGAGGACGTGCTCGAAGTATCGTACGAGGGCGCCTTCATCCGGGAACCGCAGTCGAGACGCCTGGACCTGAACGGTCACCACCCGGTCGGCGTCGAAGCCGGGCGATTCCGCGAAGAGCCGCTGCATGCTCCGGAGCAGCAGGCCGGACCCGGCAAGGAGCACGAGGGCGAGGGCGACCTGAGCGACGACCAGCGATGCGCGAAGCCGTCGATGCCCCCCGCCGATGGCTCGGTCCGTCCCCGATCGCACGTCGCGCGGCTCGCCACGGGCAGCCTGCAACGCCGGTACGATGCCCAGCGCCAGGCCTGCCGCGGTTGTGACACCGAAGGCGAAGAGGAGCGCCGCGGAATCGAGCGACATGGCGTCGATGCGCGGCAGGTCGGCTGGGCCGAGCGCCGCAAGCCCGCGTACTCCCGGTATCGCCACCAGCACGCCCACGACCCCACCAATCGTGGCAAGGAGGAAGCTTTCGGTGAGAAGGAGGCGAACCAGACGGCCCCGCCCGGCGCCCAGCGCGGCTCTCAGCGCGAATTCGTGACGGCGGCGGACGCCCCGGGCGAGCAGCAGGTTCGTGACGTTCACGCACGCCACCAGGAGGACCAGCCCGACGGCGCCCATGATCGCCAGGAGCGCGGGCCTGATGCCGCGGGCCACTTCGGCCCGGAGGGAAGGCGCCGACCAGGAGACACCCTCGTCGTACGTCGGTGGTCGCTGCTCGTGCACGACCCGTTGCCCGACCGTGTTCAGCTCGCCGACCGCCGCGTCTGACCGCGCGTCGGCCCGCAGCCGTCCGAGCATGCCCAGGTGCCGACCCCACGCACGGCCATCCGTGATGTCGTACCCGAGCGGCGTCCACACGTCGGCCTGCGGAGCCGGCAGGTTCTCGAAGCCGACCGGCATCACGCCGATCACGGTGTAAACGTCGTCGTCCAGGACGATGCTCCGACCTACCACCGCGGCGTCGCCGCCGAATCGCAGGCGCCAGAGCGCGTCGCTGATGATCGCCACTCCGGGCGCCCCCGCCCGGTCGTCGAGGTCGTCGAAATCTCGGCCGCGTGCCGGTGACACGCCCAGCACCCTGAGGTACGCCGCGCTCACCCGCTGGCCGGCCAGCCGTTCCGGGTGATCCCCGCCCAGTAACGTGGGCTGCCACGGGCGGTGAACGCTGAGGGCGTCGAAGGACCGGACGCCGTCCGCCAATCCCCGGTACATGCCGAACGTGGCGTCCCCCCGTGAGCCGTCCGGGTACGTCTCCACGATCACCCGGATCCGCTCCGCATCAGGGTACGGCAGTGTCCGGAACAGGATTGGATGCGCCGCAGTGAAGATCGTGGTGGCCCCACCGATCCCGACGGCCAGTGTCGCCGCTGCCACAACCGTGAAGCCGGGGGTGCCAAGCAAGCCGCGCCACGCGTAGCGCACGTCGGCCCCCAGGGATCGGACGACCTGTTCCCACCCGTATCCGCGGACCTGTTCTCGAACCTGCGCCTCGCCACCCAGCGCCAGCCGCGCCGCCCGCCGGGCCTCGGCTTCCGGCATGCCCCGCAGCATGTTGGCCCGGGTCAGCTCCTCCAGGTAATGCGCCACCTCGTCCGCCACGTCCCGATCCGCAGCGGATCGGTCCAGCATATTCTCGATCCCCCGCCGCAGCTGCCGCCATATCATGACAGTCAGCCCTCCGCGCCCAGCAGGCGCGCCACCGCGGCGGACCGCCGCCGCCAGTCCGCGGCCTCCGCCTCCAGCTCCCGACGTCCCTTCTCCGTCAGCGAGTAGTACTTGGCCCGGCGCGCGTTCTCCGTGACCCGCCACTCCGAATCGACCAGCCCGCCACGCTCGAGTCGCTGCATGGCCGTCAGCAGCGATCCGGGGTTGACCTTGAACACGCCCCGCGACACCTGCTCGATCCGACGACCGATCCCGAAGCCGTGAAGCGGCTGGAGGCTCAGCGTCTTGAGGATCATCATGTCCAGGGTACCCTGGATCACGTCCGTGTTGGGCTCTTCCATGAAGCCAGGATAGGGCCCTTCATCTTGATTGTCAAGATATGACCGTCATACTACGGCCAGGAACTCAGCATCCAGCGCGTCCCTCCTGAACCCGGATCTCGGTCACCCGTGCCGTATCCGGCAGTTGGGCCGGATCCTGGCGCAGCTCCGCGGTGTCGGCGGGGGCGGTGGCGCTAAGGCCGAAGATCACGCCCGGCGCTGCGGGGAACCGGACAGCGACGCGGCGATCGCCGAAGGGCTCGGCGCAGGCCTGACCGTACGCCGACCGAAGCTCGCTCAGGCGCGAGCCGACGCCGATGCCTCGCTCGGTGCTGAACCCCGGGTCGCGCACGATGATCTGTTCGACGCCGCGGGCGGTGACGACGGCGGCAACGGATCGGTCATCACCGATGGGCACGAGGACGGCTCGTTCCTGGGTGCCGTCCGGCAGGGTTACGGTCGTGTCACGAGCGCCGGGGATCTCGCGTCTCAGGTCCTCTGCGGTCATGCCGAGCCGCAGGTCGCCGACCCGATCGTCCCGGACCAGGTCCTCGCCTGTTCCGCGGGCCTGGGCCCTGGCTTCAGTGGCTTCGGCGCCCCTGAAGGAGAGCACGGCCTGCACCTCCGCCCCGACCACGTCCCCGGTGGCGCTCACGAGGCGGGCGCGCATGGTCCGGTTGGTGGGTGGAGGGCGAGTGCCCAGCGCGGCTGTGTCGGCTGCGGAATGGGGAGCCAGGGTGTCGGGGTGAGCTTCGGGAGCCGTGGCCCGACCATGGGCGTCCGTCGCGGCGCCGGCGGCGGGCACGCGTACGTGCTGAACGATCTCTCGCCGCTCCCCTGCCTCGAGCGGTGCGGTGAGGCGATAGGACAGGCGCGTTCCCTCTTCACCCGTGAGGAGGGTGACCTCCGTGCCAGACGGCTCGACGGAGCCGAACTCGAGCCAATCGGGGAGGTGGACCTCGACGGTGGCGCCCTCCGTTTCCGACCCACCCTGGTTCTCGAGGGCGAGGCGGATGGTGCCGGTGCCGCCCCAGTCGAGCGTTTCGGGTGCTTCCAGGGACAGCGAGAGTCGCCCGCTGTCACCGCGCTCCGCTCGCCACTCGTCCACCTGGTCGCATGCTGCCTGGCTCCCCAGCAGGCAACCCGCCACGACGAATCCAATGATGCGCATCGCGTCCTCCTCCGGACATGTGGGTTGGCAGCGGGAGCTGCCTGGACCGCCGGATTGCAAAGGGCGAACCACAGGATCCACCGGGCGCCCCTGGAACGGGCCTTGCCGATTCCGGGGCCGCGTTCAGAGGATGTTACCAGGAGCTGCCGTGCCTGTCGCCGTGCTACGAGCCCGGATCCGTCTGCCCCGGTCTCCATTCGACCTGGCGCTGATCGCTGTGATCGCCGCGTTCGCGGTGGGGTGGACGTTTGCGATCTCGCGGGCTGTCGACGAGGGTGGTGGCCCTGCGTCGCGCACGGCGCTGCTGGCTTCTCCACTGGGCTCGGCGGCGCCACCGGCCGCGCCATACGCGCTGGACGCGGCGCTTCGTCAGTTCGCGGAAACGGCGCAGTGGCGCGGGGAGAGCGGCGAGGTCCGGATCGTGGTACCGGACCCCGGGACCGGAATCGCCCGACCGGAGGCCGTGCCGGGGGACATCGGGGTGGGCTATCGACCCGTGGACGATCCCGCTTCCGTCCCCGCGCGCACGCCAGGATCCCCGGGGGTATGGAACGTGGTCCTCCAGGTCCGGAACGCCATGCGCGCGGTACCGGACCTGCTGGTGTTGCGACCCGTGCCCGCAGGCGAGGTTCGGGGCGGGCGCATCGGATCGTACCTGATCGGCGAATGGCCGACGCCGCCGCCCACGGGCACCGGGTCGGGCCGGGCGTACGAGCCCCCGCGTGGCCTGATCCAGGTCACACCCGAGAACCTGCACCTGCCGGTTTCCCGGCATTTCGTCCTGGGCGACTTCTTGACGAAGGGTCAGGAGGAGGTCTGGCCCAAGTACCTGGTCCTGTCCCCGCGCCTGCTGGACAAGCTCGAGCTCACGATCCAGGAGCTGGAGGCGGCCGGAATCCCGGTGCGCAACGTGGGCGTCGTCAGCGGGTTCCGCACCCCCCACTACAATGTTCGGGGTGGGGACCCGCAGGGTCGTGGCACATTTTCCCGTCACATGTACGGCGATGCGGCGGACATCTTCATCGACAACGAGGGCGATGGCCAGATGGATGATCTGACCGGGGACGGGCGTGTGACCGTGGCGGATGGGCAGGTGATCGCCGAGGCGGCCGAGCGCGTGGAACGGCGGCATCCCCATCTCGTGGGCGGAATCGGCGTGTATCGGCCGGTGCCGGGCGCCCATTCAGGATTCGTGCACATCGACACCCGGGGCTACCGGGCCCGCTGGTGAGCGCAAGGAGGAGACCGTGGACGAGCGCGAGCGTAGCACCGGTGAGCCCCGGCCGACCGAGCCCCCCATATCCCGGCGCCAGGAGGAGGTGGGTCCCGGCGGGCCGCTTCGCCCCGACGACCTTCAGCCGCACGAAGGCCTGCGATACGTAGCCCGGTTGTTCAAGGGCCTGGCGATTCTGCTGGTGATGCTCCTGGTCGCGGAGCTGGTCATCGGCTTCACGGAGCACGGGACCGCCGCGCTGCTGACGCTCATGACCACGGCCACCCGACTGGTCGTGTTCGCGGGCCTTCTCTGGGGGATCGGGGATATTGCCGTGCTGCTGGTCGAATCGAACCACGACCTGCGAGCGAGCCGGATCCTGCTGGCGCGTCTGCTCGGTGCAGTCCAGAACGGTGATGCCACGACGTCGGCGGGTCCGCCGGGAGACCCGGAGGCGGTGGACGGCGGCGGAGACCGGGTCTAGCCGGGCCTCCGCGAGAGCACCAGCGTAAACGTGCTCCCGGAGCCGGGGGTGCTCTCCACAGAGAGGTCTCCGCCCATCCTGCGGGCCAGGTCGCGGCTGATGGCGAGACCCAGGCCCACGCCCTCGTGGGCCCGGGTGTAACGGGCGTCCACCTGGACGAACGGGTCGAACACCCGCTCGATCTGTTCCGGCGCGATCCCCCGGCCGGTGTCCGCGACGGACAGCCGGACCGTTTCCTCGCCCGCGTCGCACGATATGGTCACCCGGCCCCCCGGCTCGGTGAACTTGATCGCGTTCGTAATGAGGTTCAGGAGGATCTGCTGTATGCCGTCCCGATCGGCGAGGACACGGAGACCGGGTGAGCAGTTGGAGAAGTTGAACTGGAGACGGCTGGCGTTGCGCTGCGGAGCCGTGAGCGCCTCGCACGTGGCCATGACCTCCTCGATCGGTAGTTCAACCAGGTCGTAGGTCACGTTGCCTGCATCGACCTGGGCGTAGTTCAGGACCTGGTTGATCAGCCCGAGAAGGTGGCGCTCGCTTCGCCGAATGCGGCGGACGTCCTCGAGCTGCGCGTCCGTGAGTGGGCCGTGGACACCCAGCTCGAGCAGCTCGGCGTAGCCATCGATGGCGTTGAGCGGTGTGCGGAGCTCATGGCTCATCACCGCTAGGAACTCGCTCTTGGCATGGTTGGCGGCCTCGGCGGCGGCCCGTGTCCGGATGGTGTCCGTCACGTCCACACCGTGAACGAACACGCCCGAGCGGGACCCGTCCGGCTCCGTGATCGCCTGATACACGAAGTTGAGATGGCGCTGCTCGAGCGGGCCGTCCTTCGTCACCTGGATGTTCACGGGCAGCGCATCACCGATGAAAGGCTCGCCGCCCTCGAGCACGCGGTCCAGCAGCTCGTAGTATCCCTGCCCCTCCAGCTCGGGCAACGCTTCCCTCACGGTCTTGCCGATGACGTCCCGGAACCCGATCAGCTTCTGGTAGTTCTCATTGGTGAGCTCGAAGACGTGATCGGGGCCACGCAGGACGCACATGAACGCGGGAGCGTGGCGGAACAGGTCGGCCAGTCGTTTCCGCTCGAACTCGACGGCTTCGCGTGCTCTCACGTTCGCCGTGGTTTCGAGACAGACGACGAGCGTGCCGTTGATCCCGCCGTCGTCGTCGAGGACGGGACTGTAGCTGTAGGTCCACCATGCATCGTCCAGCACACCTTCGCCTCGCTCAATGGGCAGGTGCAGATCCTCGAACCACACCGCCTCGCCTCGCTCCATGACGCCCTGGACCTGCGGTCCGACCACAGCCCAGACGTCGGTCCAGAACTCGGCGGCGGGCATCCCCAGCGCCCGCGGGTGCCTGGCCGCCGGTCCGGTGACCGGGCCGAGGCTGGGCCGGAACGCGTCGTTGTAGAACTGGATCAGCTCCGAACCCCAGAACAGCAGCATGGGGTTCCGGGAAGCCAGGACCGCAGCGGCCATCGTGCACAGGCTCCGCGACCAACCGGCAATGGGACCGAGCGACGTACCCGCCCAGTCGAATTCACGGCACAGCTTCGCCATCTCCCCGGGTCCCGGGAAGAGGGTTTCGGCTGCCTGTCCTGTTCGCGTCATCCGTGTCCGAAAGTCCGGGGCCGAGGCGAGTTGGAGTACGGGGTGCCATCGTCGTGCAAGGGTTGGAAAGATGAGCCCGCACCCCCGCAAGGGGAAGGGTCGGATCCCCTTAGAACACGGGGACGGGCATCCCGCCGTACGGCTCGTCGGGCGGCGGCGGGAGCACCCGCTCGACCACACCGGCCGCGCGGTCGATCCATGCCTCCACCAGCGGCGAGCGCGTCCCCCGGACGATGTGGGGCATGAAAAAGCCCACCAGCCAGCTCGTGGCCTCCGGCCCGTGCAGCGTCGCCAACCCCGGCCCGTAGAGCCCGTATGCGTACGCCGCGACGAGGCCGTAGACGCCCGCGCTCGCTCGTGCGACGCGTGGACCGTCCACCCTTCGGGCGACCGACCCTTTCGGACCAGCCCCTTCCGGACGAGCCGGGTCACCATCTGCGACGCCGCCCCCTTCGTCACACCCATCACCGCCGCCAGGCGGTTCAGGTTCATTCCCGGTTCCGTTCCGATCGCCTGGATCGTGCGCAGCTCGCCCCGGTGCAGCACGGCTCCGGTCCCGAAGTCCGCCGGCTTGGAATCCACGGCGATCATCGCGTCCATGAGGTCGCCGAGGAGCACGACGAGGCGCTCGGCCGCCTGTCTGCCGTTGTCGTGCTGCCCGAGACTTGCACCAGCGCCACGGCGCACGGCAGGTTGACTCATGGGCACGCACCGGCTGGGGTCGATCGCGTACAGGGAAGCGGGCTCGGGCCCGCCCCTGGTGCTGCTGCACGGCGGACTGGTCGACGGGCGGTCGTGGCGATGGCAGCTCGATGGCCTGGCGGAGGGGTTCCGGGTGGTGGCGTGGGATGCGCCGGGTTTCGGGGGCTCATCGCGCGTGGCGGAGCACTGGCGGATGCCGGAGTTCGCGGATGCGCTGGCGGCCTGGCTGAGCGATATGGGGATCGAGCGACCGCACATTCTCGGCCTGTCCTGGGGCAGCTCCATCGCGCTGGAGCTGTATCGTCGACACCCGGATGTTCCCGCGTCGTTGATTCTCGCTTCCGCGTATGCCGGCTGGGCCGGCTCATTGCCGCCCGAGGAGGTGGCGGGACGGTTGTCGGCGGTTCTCGCCGCCTCGGAGCGTCCACCGGCGGAGATGGCGGCGGGCTGGCCTGGTCTCTTCGGTCCTTCCGCGCCCCCCGAGCTGGTTCGGGAGATGGCGGGGATCTGGCTGGAGAACGCGGAGCGCGGCACGCCGGAAAGCTACCGAACCATGGCGTACTCCATGGCGGAGGCGGACCTTCGTCCGATGCTGTCCTCGATCCAGGTTCCCACTCTGCTGATCTACGGCGCGCTGGACGCGCGGTCGCCGCTGAGCGTCGCGCGGGATCTGCATGGCCGGATCCCGTCGTCCGATCTTGTGGTGCTGCCGGACGTCGGCCACTTTGCCAGCGCCGAGGCGCCCGACGTGTTCAACGATCACGTACGGACGTTCCTCGAGTCCCTGTGACCGCAAGCGCTCGGACATGAATGGTGACGATTCGCCACGTATCTGGCGCGACATGGGCTGTCGGATCGTGGTCGCCGCGGTCGTGACGGGGCTGACGGTGGGCCCGGTACCGGGCGCGGCACAGGAGGGTGGGGCCTTGCCTCCTGCTTTCCATGGAGCGTGGTCCGAGCTGGCCGCGCAGTTCCACCAGGGGTCGCGTGACCGTGGGGTGGTGGGTGGGAGCCTGTGGTTCGTCCGGGGCGGGGACGTGCTGGCGCGGGAGCTCCACGGGTGGGCGGACGCGGGGGCGGGTAGGGCGGTGACGGAGGAGACGATCTTCCATTGGGCCTCGAGCACGAAGACGCTGACGGGCATCGCCATCATGCAGCTGCGGGATCGGGGGCTGCTGGCGCTGGATGACCCGGCCGTGCGCTGGCTTCCCGAGCTTCGTGAGGTCCACGCGCCATTCGGGCCGATCGAGGACGTGACGATCCGCCGGCTTCTGAGCCATACGGCGGGCTTCCGATCCTCGACGTGGCCGTGGGGCGGCGACCAGCCGTGGCACCCGTTCGAGCCGGAGCGCTGGGAGCAGCTCGCCGCCATGATGCCGTGGACGGAGATCCTTTTCGAGCCTGGCAGCCGGTTCGGGTATTCCAACCCCGGCATCGTCTTTCTGGCCCGGATCGTGGAACTGGCGTCGGGCGAGCCCTGGGAGGCGTACGTGGAGAAGCGTATCCTCCGGCCTCTGGGGATGAGCCGGAGCTACTTCCGTACGACCCCATCCCACCTGGCAGGGTACCGGTCGAACGCGTATCGGCTGGACGCGGAGAGGGCTACCGCGCTGGGACCGGACTTCGATCCGGGGATCACCGTGTCCAACAGCGGGTTGAACGCGCCGATCGGCGACCTGGTTCGTTACCTGGCCTTCCTGTCCGGCGACCTCGAGGCGCCGGTGCTCGAGCGGGGCTCGCTGGAGGAGATGTGGGCGCCGGTTGTCCCGGTGGGGGAGGGGGCGGCATGGGGCGAGCCCCACGAGGAGATGGCCCTGACCTTCTTCGTCACGAAGGGCGGTAGAGGTCGGCTCATCGGTCATGCCGGCCGGCAGTGGAGCCACCTCTCGTTCTTCTACGTGGATCCGGATACGGGTGCCGGCGCGGTCGGCGTGGTTAACACGGATGGCGCCCCTGGGTCGGACCGCGTGCTGGACGCGCGAGCGTTCCTGAACGAAATTCGCACTCGCCTGGTGGCGGAGGTCTTTCCCCTTTTCCGGTGAGCCCGCGAGCGCCGGTTGGAGGCTGGATGCGAACACAACCGAAGGTGTTGCGGGAGGCTCGCATCTCGCCGAACGCCGTCAATTACCACGTGCTCGGCTGGGCCGCGGCCATCATCACCCTCCCCATCCTGCCGCTGGTATGGTTGTACTACAAGAGGTATTTCCGCACGCTTGAGGTGGTGCTCACCACACGGGAGCTCCAGGTCGGTCGCGGTATCCTGACGCGGGAGGAGAAGAGCATCCCGTTGGAGAAGATCACCGACCTGGCGTTGTACCAGGGCCCGCTGATGCGTTGGCTGGGCTTGAAGGGCTTGAGGGTCGAGACGGCGGGTCAGAGCGGGGCGGGCTCCGCGCTGGTGCAGCTGGTCGGCCTGGAGAACCCTGACGACTTCCGTGACGCCGCCCTCGACCAGAGGGACAAGGTGACGGAGCGCCTGGCAGAGGTGGAGCCGGCGGCGGCCGCGCCGGACCGGGTCCTGGAAGAGATCCACGCCACGCTGCTCCGGATCGAGCAGGCGATCGGTCGCGGCTCCGCGCCCACCTGACCCGGGCGGCGGCGCGCCGACAGGGGTTTCCCCACTCCCGTGGTGGTCTTTCCCTACGGGGTTTCCCGCCGGCCTTTTTCCGGCTTTCTCCTATCTCGCCCCCGTGCCGGTCACGCTACACTTGGACGAGCAGGGGCCGCCCGCTCCTGTTAAGTGAGGGAGGCACGATGGAACGCAGGTCGCGAGTTCTCATAGCCAAGCCCGGACTGGATGGGCACGACCGGGGTGCGAAGTACGTAGCCCAGATCCTCCGTGACGCCGGCTTCGAAGTCATATATACGGGCATCCGCCGCAGTCCCGAACAGATCGTGACCGCGGCGATCCAGGAGGACGTGGCCGCGATCGGCCTGTCCCTCCTGTCTGGCGCGCACCTCGTCCTGTTCCGCCGCGTGCTGGAGCTGCTGGCCGAACAGGGTGCGGATGACATCCTGGTGTTCGGCGGCGGCACGATCCCGCCAGCGGACGTAGAGGTCCTTGAGGCGATGGGTGTGGCCGCCGTATTCACGCCGGGCACGCCGGCGAGGGACATCGTCGAGACTCTGGACGGCTTGCTGGCCACCCGGGCGTAGCGCAATGCGCGCGCCGGGGCCGGCCGTGTCGCCGGAGGTCGACGTCCTGGTCCAGGCCGCCATCAGCGGCCCTGGGCCGGGCCGGGCCCGTGCGGCAGGCCGACTGATGAGCCTTCTCGAGAGCGAGCCGCACAGGCTGCCGGACCTCTTTCTACACCTCCCGCAGGAGTTCTGGCCCCGGCCGCAGGTCATCGGGATCACGGGTGCCCCCGGGTCCGGGAAATCTACATTGGTGGACGCGGTGATCGCGGAGCTGCGGGCTTGCCGACCCGGGGTGTCCTTGGGCGTGATCGCGGTCGATCCGTCCTCGCCCTTCACCGGCGGTGCGGTCCTGGGGGATCGTGTCCGGATGATGCGGCATGCCACCGACCCATCCGTCTTCATCCGGTCCATGGCGACCCGCGGTCATCTCGGCGGGCTGGCGCTCGGCGTGAAGGGCGTGCTGCGGGTGATGGGGCTGATCGGCTGCGACGTGGTCCTGTTGGAAACGGTCGGCGTGGGTCAGAGCGAGGTGGAGGTCGCCAGCATCGCTGACCGCGTCGGCGTCGTACTCGCGCCGGGAGCCGGCGACTCGATCCAGATGCTGAAGGCCGGGCTCATGGAGGTGGGCGACCTGTTCATAGTGAACAAGGCGGATGCCGAGGGCGCCGCGACGCTCTATCGATCCCTGCTCCAGGTCCTGCGCCTCGCGCCGGGGTGTGGCGAGCCGCCGCGCGTACTGCTGGCCAGCGCCACGCGGGGCACGGGCATCGGCGCGGTGGTCGATGCCCTGGTCGCGGCCGGTGAGGGACGGCGAGGAGGGCGGTGCGAAGCGAACGATGTGCGGGGCGATGTCCGCGAGGCCGTTCTGGACGCGGCGCGGCGACGTCTCCAGCGGGCGCTGGAGAAATCGCCCGACCGCCTCGAGGCGGTCCTGTGCGGCACTACTTCGGTGGACCAGTTGGTGACACGGCTCTTTGCGGAGCAGCGGGACGGGTGAGCATGATGGCGACCATGGAAGAGGGACGGGTACGATACGAGGCGACCGTCGAGAAGGCGATCGCCCGTTTCCCGGAGCGGCAGGAGCGGTTCGTCACGGCGTCCAGCCGGCCGCTCGAGCGACTCTACCTGCCCGCGGACTCCGACTACATGGAAGCGCTCGGGTTTCCGGGTGAGTACCCGTTCACCCGGGGCGTGCAGCCAACGATGTACCGGGGCCGCCTGTGGACCATGCGCCAGTACGCCGGTTTCGCCACCGCGGAGGAGTCGAACCGGCGGTACAAGTACCTCCTCGGGGAAGGTACGACGGGGCTGTCCGTGGCG
>CAYXJH010000047.1:0-14849 GCA_964465415.1 uncultured Gemmatimonadaceae bacterium | reverse complement strand
CACGGCCGGCCCACGCGTCCAGGAACACGGCCACGCCCCCGGCATGGAGCACACCCAGGAGGCTGATATACAGACCCGCGGACATGGGAACGAAAAGCAGGGCCCGATCGCCCGGGCGGAGGCCGCGCCCGCTCAGCCGGGCACCCGTGTCGGCCACCTCCTCGGCGAGCTCGCCGAACGAGATGACGCGGCGACGTCGCCCCCGGCCCTCGATGATCGCCGGGCGGTCGGGGTGTTGGGCGGCGCGCTCGGCCAGACGGGCGGCGATGTTGGGGTTGGCGGTCACCGGTTCGGGTTCGGGTCCGGGTGCCGGGCGCCGGGTCGATGCCCCGTCACGGCCCCCGGCCGAACAGGGCGTACCGGCGGAAGGTCTCACCGCCATGCTTGGAGATCCGGTGTGACGCGTTGTCCACGTGCATCAGCGCATGGATGGCCGCCTTGAAGCCCTTCCCGGCCGCGCGACGGTGGACCTCGTGGACGAGGAGCGAGCCGATCCCCGCGCCCCGCGCATCTTCGGTCACGGCGAGCGACTTCACGATCACCCGGGTCGGCTGGCCCGCCGGCTCCATTAGATCCGGAAAGGCGAAGACGAAACCGGCGAGCCGGTCCTCGGCATCGCGAGCCAGGATGACGAAGTCCGGGTCGACGAAGCTGCGCACGGGCCGGTACGTCTCCCTGAACTCGTCGCGCGTGATCGGCGAGAAATAAGGATTCTCGGCGAATGCGACGACGCACAGGTCGTACAGCTCATCGAGGTGCGTGTCGAAGCGAGCCGGCTCGAGGGTCTCCAGGACGAATCCCTGCCCCGTGAACCAGTCCGTGGTCTCCCGTGTCCGGTCGCTGAGGGCGTCCAGCGCGGGAATGAGACGGCTCACATAGTGTTGCACCGGCTGGAACCCCGCCTTCTCGAAATGGGCGGCGTACTCCGGTGGATTGACCGGTTCCGTGAGGAACGGCTCGGGATCCTCCGCCGCCGGCGTAGGCAGAGCCAACCGGTACCGCCCCCAGGTGGTCCGGTCCATCGGGCCGATCATCAGGGCCTCGTCCTGCCCGGCCAGGGCTTCGCCCAACGCCTCCGTGGCCCGCGACAGCAGCGCGATCCCCGCCTCGTCGTCATCCGCCTCGTAGTGGCCGATGACGCCTGTGATCTCCGGCGCGCCCCGTAGCCCGCGCGCCATCCGATACGAGAGCCGTGCGACGGGTCGGTCGCCGCGTCGTGCGAGAAGTAATGACGCGTCGCGGAGTGGCGCGCTCACGGGACCTGCGGGCGGCGATCGATCAAGCGCCTGGAATCCGGCCACCAGGCACTCCTGGTCCTGTGAGGCGGCTATGGGCTGGAAGGCGTCGATGCGGAGCGCGGTCATGGTTGCCGGTATCAGTAGCGGGCTGGAATCATCGCGCCCTCGATGGACCAGCGGATGAAGTCACGGATGTGATGGTTCGAAGGCCCCAGGTCCTGGTCGCGTAGGTACATCATGTGGCCGCTTCGGTACCCCTCGAACCGCATACGGTTCTGGAGCCGGCCTGCCGGGTCCATGTTCCACATGGTGTAGCGGGCCGAAAAGTAATCGGTGCCCCCATCATAATATCCTGCCTGGACCAGCAGGTGTAGGTACGGGTTCTGGGCCATGGCCTGGCGAAGCTGCTCGCCAGTGGTGTCGCCGGTCCGGTTCCATGGGTGCACCGGTCCGAAGATCCAGTATTGGTGGTCCGTCGCCCAGCCCAGCTCGTGGCGCAGGTAGTGGTTGATGGCGGGGGTGAACGCATGGTTCCACGCGGTCAGCGCCGGGTCGAAGTCGTAGCTCTCGCCGGCGTCCTGCCGGTCGATCCCCCGGTAGCGGGCGTCCAGCCGGCCGACCGTCAGCCCGCGGTCCCGCAGCAGCTCCTTGCGAAACGCCGACACGGGCGGGGCCAGGTTGTGGCTCTGGATGAACCCTTCCGAGAGGCCGGAGTATCGGGCCAGGTCCGCAGCGAGACTGGCCCGCTCGTCCGCGCGGAGAGCGCCGCCACGGGCCAGGGCGGGCAGGTACCGGTCCAGCGTGAACGTCTCGACCTCGGCCAGGAACGACTCGAGGTCCAGAGCCTGGACGTCCGCAGCCAGCGCATTGTGGTACCACGCCGTGGCCGCGTAATGGGGCAGGGACAGCGCCCGTGCCACCGGCCCGGCCCGGTCCACGCCCAGCCCTGTCGGTGATACCAGGATCACCCCGTTCAGGTACATCCAGTGGCTGTTCTGGAGCCGGCCCGCCAGGCCTGCCACCCTCGTCGTGCCATAGCTCTCTCCCTTCAGGAACTTCGGCGAGGGCCAGCGTCCGTGCCGCGAGACGAACGTGTCGATCCAGCGCGCCAGGTACGCGATGTCTTCGTTCACGCCGAAGAACTGGCTCCGGTCCGCGTCGTCCAGGATGCGCGAGAAACCCGTGTTCACTGGATCAATGTATACGATGTCAGCTACGTCCAGGATCGAGTGCGGGTTGTCCCGCACGCCGTACGGCCGGACGGGGAACCCCTCCTCGTCAATCACCAGGAGCTTGGGCCCGGTGTACCCGATGTGCATCCAGACCGACGCGGACCCGGGGCCACCGTTGAACGAGAAGACCAGCGGTCGCTGGGCACGGTCCCGAACGTCGGCCCGCTCGTAGTATACATAGAACAGCGTTGCCGCCGGGTTGCCGTCGTCATCCCAGACCGGCTGCGTCCCGCTGGTCACGCGGTAGGGGACGCGTTGGCCGTCGATCTGGACGACGCCGTCCCTGGTGATCGCCGTATCGGCGGGCGGCGGCGCCTGTGCGGCCGCGGGTGACAGGAATCCCGCGCAGGCGGCCAGTGCCGCCGCGGCAGCGGGTCGTGCGAGTCGGCGCATCACTGCGTCTCTGCTGCTGGTCCAGTGGGAGTGCCCAGTGTGAAGGTGCCGCCCGGGCCGGACGGGGTCAAGGCGGGTATGGGTGCTCCGCCGGCCTCAACGACCCAGCCAGTAGGTCGCTTTGATGAGGAGAACGTTCGTCGCGGGTGCGCTGAGGATCTCGCCCGCATCGCGGCGGAACGAGAAGTCGCCCATCGGCCCGGAGCCACTCCGCTCCTGTTGCCAGACGAGGAAGAGCGTGGAGCCGGGGCGATATTCCCAACGGAGCACGGCGTTGCCGCGCAGGCTCCGGACGTTGAAGCTGGGATCCCCGACGTGGAAGACCGGACCGTCCGGGCCGTGGGGCTCGATGGTGAACACGCCGTCCTCCTCCGAGATGCCACCACGATCCTCGCCGTAGATGTCGAATGACCGTGTGCCGGGTTCGGCCAGCTCCTTCAGCCGGTCGAAGTCGCCTGCCGCCAGGAACGGCTGGGCGTAGAGCTCCAGGCTAAGCCGGGGCGTGAATGTCCAGTCGAGGCGCGTGACCATGGAGACCGTGGTCCGGTCGATGTCGGCGAACACGTAGCGCCGACCGAACGTGTGGTCCGCCGCCGGGTCCGTGATGGCCACGACGAACTGCCGGGCGGAATGGCTACGGGTTACGCTGGGCCCCATGCGGAGCCGGATGGCGGGAGTGGGCCGCCAGTCGGCGGTGGTGCTCAGCGTTCGGCTGTGGCCCCCCTCGTCGTTGCGGTTCACTTGCCCGTTCGCATGGAGCGACAACGCTCGCCGCTGGTCCGTCCCCAGCCAGCCGCTCAGGTTCCAGCTGGGGGCCGTCCGGGCCATGGGGCCACCACGGGTCAGGCGATCATCGATGACCGCCGGTTGAACGTTGGCTTCGAACCCTGCGTTCCAGAGGTTGGTGAACGACGCGTTCCCGCCAACTCCTACAAAGGTCAGGTTCCGGTCCCCATCGTAGTTCCAGCCCCCGGCGGCGAAGGTGTACGCGGAGTGGTTCCGGAGGATTCCCCGGGTCTCGTTCACGCGGAAGCCGAGGAAGCCGGCCACGCTGCGGTAGTCGACGCGACCCTGGAACCCGAGGTCGTTGATCTCGAACCCCGGACTCGCCTCCTCGTACCGGAGGCTGAGGTCCCACGCGCCCCCGTGCTGTAGCGCGAGAGCTGCGGTATGGCCGGAGAGGCTCGTGCGAGTCGGGTCGTGGTCCACATGCGTCGCGTCGGGTCGCTGGTAGTATCGGGAAGGCAGTCGCTGAAGCCGTCCGATCGCGGCCTCGCTCCCGCGCACTCCGCTCGCCGCCGCATAGCCCGACACCGCCCACGCCTGGCCCGCCCAGACGTGCTCGAAGTCGACACCGCCGAAGTAGGCGCCGGACGCCAATACACCTTCCAGCTCGCCGTCCGCCAGGGAGCGGTTCGTGGCGGTCACCATGCTGCCCAGCACCGTCGAGCCGGCCCGGAGATCGCGCCGCACGCGGCCGGCGAAATAGTTGGTCATGGGCTCGACCATCACCGTCGCCAGCTCACCGCCGGGGCTCATGTAGCTGGCCCGGGCCTCATCGGTTACCGCGTTGAGCAGACCGACGGTCCAGGGTCCCGTCTTGCCCGTCACCTTGGCCGCGCCGAGGATCGGTGTCTGGTGCGGGACGTCCGCGTACGCCACGTCCTGCCCGAACAGGCCACCCTGGGGTGACCGGCCGATGCGGCGGGAATAGAAGAACTCCTTGCCGAACAGCCCGATGTTGCTCCGGAGCCGGCCGAACTGGAAGACATCCGCCCGCTCGACGAAGAACGGCCTGCGCTCGGAGAAGAAGGTCTCGAACGCGGTGAGGTTGACCTCGGCGGGGTCTGCTTCGACCTGGCCGAAGTCGGGGTTCAGGGTTGCGGTCAGCGTGAGCCCCGCCGTGAGGCCGACCAGCACATCAGCCCCGACCGCGGCGCCCGTCTCGTTCGTCGCATGGAAGGGGTTCGCCGCTTCGCCCGGCGCACGGGTCACCCGGGCGCTGACGTACGGCTGGACCTCGACCCCCCGTGTCGGGCGCAGGTCGGTGATCTCCGTGAGGGTCCCGAAATGGGAGACGTAGCCCGGCACGTTGGGGGGCGAGTACGACCAGAAGCTCCACTCCTCGTTGCGCGCGATCCGGCGCTGGAGATTCAGCCCCCACAGGTGCCCGTCCGGATCGAACCGGAGCTGACCCAGCGGGATCCGGAACTCGGCGATCCAGCCATGCTCGTCGATCGACGTCGCCACCTCCCAGACCGGGTCCCACGAGATGTCCTCACTGGCGTCATTGTAGATCATGTAGTCCTTCTGCACGCCGCGCGGATTCACCGCGAACACGAAACCCGTTCGCCGGTCGTGGTAGCTGTCCAGCATGACGTACATCCAGTCCGAGCTGATCCCGCCGGCGTCACGCCGGGCCAGCGGCGCAGCGATCAGGTCGGGCCGGTCGTCGTGGAGGCGGACTCCCACGTAGATCGCGGCATCATCGTACACGATCCTTGCTTCGGTCCGCTGCGTGGCCGGTGTGCCGGGGTCCGGCTGCCGCTGGATGAAACCCTGCGCCGCCGGCACCCCGTCCCAGGCCGCGTCGTCGAGCCGCCCATCGATGGTGGGAGGCGAGGCCACGCGTACTGCCTGGATCTCGGGCCGCGCTCCATTGCTCGCCACCTCCTGCGCCCACAGATCCGGCGCCAGGTGGACCGACAGGACGATCGACAACAGTGCTACGAAACAGGGTCTCATCGATGATGCGGTTGGAGGTACTTGCCACATTAGACGCGCGGAAGGGCCTGGGGGTTGTATGCCCGTTGCGCCGAGCCAGCCCCTGGCCCACCTTCCGCCGCGCCCGTAGCTTCACGACCCTGGATGCGCACCCCCGACACACACCTCAACGGTCTCAATCCGGAGCAGCGCCAGGCCGTCCTCACCACGGACGGCCCGGTGCTCGTGCTTGCCGGCGCCGGCTCCGGCAAGACCAGGATGCTGGTCCACCGGGTCGCGCACCTCATCCGGGTCACCAGGATCCCGCCGTCGCAGGTGCTGGCCGTCACGTTCACCAACAAGGCCGCCAACGAGATGCGAGAGCGGGTCGCCGCGTTCGCTGGCGACGCGGCCAGGAACGTACTCATCTCCACGTTCCACTCGCTCGGCGTCCGGATCCTGCGCGAGCACGGCGAGCGGCTGGGCCTGCCCCGTCGCTTCGCGATCTACGACACGCGCGACCAGCTGGGTGCTCTGCGGACCGCCGCGTCCGAGATCCACATCGACGATGACGCGTTCGACCTGGGCCGGGTACTCCGTCAGATCTCGGACTGGAAGACCCGTGGCATTGACCCGGACACGGCGGGTCGGGAGGTGGCGGCGGGGCTCGCGCGCGGCAACCGCGCCGATGACTATGCCGTTCTCGCCGCGCAGGCCTATGGCAGGTACGAGGAGGTGCTTCGCGCCTGCGGCGCCGTGGACTTCGACGACCTCCTGCTGTGGCCGACGCGTCTGCTGGAGGGCGACGAGGACGTCCGGCGCGCGGTCTGGCGGCGCTGGAAGTACGTCATGATCGACGAGTACCAGGATACCAATGGCGTCCAGCTGGACATGGCCCGCCACCTGGCCGGCGCACGGCGCAACCTCTGTGTGGTGGGCGACGACGACCAGTCCATCTATGCGTTCCGGGGCGCGGACGTGCGCAACATCCTGGAGTTCGAGCGCCATTTCCCGGGCGCGAAGGTGATCCATCTGTTACAGAACTATCGGAGCACGAAACGAATCCTGGCCGCCGCCAACGCGGTTATCGCGGCCAACCCGCACCGGCACGAGAAGGCGCTTCGCACGGAGAATCCCACCGGCGAACCCCTGGACCTGTACGAGCACGATGATGATGCGCTGGAAGCGGAGACCGTCGCCCGGGAGATCGCTCTCCGGCGCTACCGCTACGGTACGGACTGGAGGGATTACGCGGTCCTCTACCGTACAAACGCCCAGTCGCGGGCGCTGGAAGAGGCCATGCGGGAGAAGAATGTCCCCTACCGGGTGGTCGGCAGCACGGGGTTCTTCGACCGGAAGGAGGTCGCCGACGGCGTGGCCTACCTCCGCGCCGTCGCCCACCCCGGGGACGAGATCGCCGTCCGGCGCATCATCAATTTTCCACCGCGCGGGATCGGTCGGACCACCATCATGAAGGTGGCCGAGCTCGCGCGCGGGCGCCGTGCCGGATTCTGCGCCACCCTGCGTCGCCTGGAAGACGACGACGTGGGCGCCGCGCAGGCCCGTTCGATCCGCGCATTCGAGGCCATCCTCGACCGCGGCCGGGCGTCGCTCAAGCAGGCGGAGGCCCGGAGCGCGGCCGAGCCACCCGGCACCGGCCTGCCGCCCATCGCCGCGTGGGCCCTCGACTTTTTCCGGAACCCATCCGGGCTCATGGACGCGATCGCCGATGAGGAGCACCGCGTGTACAACCTCAAGGACCTGGTCGGCTCCATCGCGCGATACGAGCGGAAGCACTGGTCCGAACGACCGGACGCCGCCGGCCCCGGCACGGAGGACGCCGTCGCATACCTGCCGGGCATCGTGCCGGATGGCTGGCAGCCGCCGACCCTCCATGACGCCCTCGCACGGCTCGCCCTGGACCAGGACGACGAGGACGACGATGCCGACCACGACGCCGTCGTCCTGATGACGCTCCATTCGGCCAAGGGCCTGGAGTTCGACGAGGTCTTCCTGGTCGGCCTCGAGGAAGGCATCCTCCCGCACACGCGCTCGCTGGAGCCGGACGCGCTCGGCGGCAATGGCGGGGACCCTCTCGCCGAGGAGCGCCGCCTGCTCTATGTCGGGCTCACCCGGGCCCGCCGACGCGTCACGCTCTCACGGTGTCTGACCCGACGGCGGGGCGGGGAAGTGGCCGAGGCGATCGCCTCCCGGTACCTCGAGGACATTCCCGCCCACCTCGTGACCGTGAAGACCGCCGAGACCATCCTGAGCCCCGACGAGTCCAGGGAGCTGCGCGAGAGCTTTTTCCGCAACATCAAGGACATGCTCGCGGACTGACCGGGCAGGCGACGCGTGCGCCCGGCCGCGTTTCTGGCGCGCTGCATTGTTGTGTTTTCTCGATTTCCCGTTGTATCCTGGAGCGCGCGACATCCCCGCCGCGCGACTGTCCGAACGATGCGCCGGCCTCCCGCCGGTGCATCTCACTCTGGAGGCCCGATGCGTCATCTATCCCTGGCAGGGCTGGCGGTTGCCATAGCCCTGAGCACCGCGGCGTGTCACGATTCCTCGACTCCGATCCTCGCCCCCGACGACGCCGCGTTCGCCCGGGGCGGCCAGGCGCAGGCCGCCGTGAACATCAGCGCCCTGTCCCGCAATCTCTACCTGGGCGCGGACATCGATCGGGTCCTCGAAGACCCCGTAGGCGGACCCGCCCTGGCCTTCGCCGAGCTCCAGCGAACGGACTATCCCAGTCGCGCCGTGGCCCTGGCCCGGGAGATCGCCGACCGCCGGCCGCAGCTGATCGGGCTCCAGGAGGCGGCGCACTACGACATCGGCATCGTGACACCGTTCGGGCCGGTCATCGTTCAGCAGTTGCCGTTCCTCGGAATTCTCCTCCTCGAGCTGGGCAACCTCGGCCTCACGTACCAGGTGGCGGTGTTCGCGGAGAACATCGAGGTCACGCTGCCCCTTCCATTCGAGATCCAGGGCTTTCCCGCGTTCGTGACGTACCGGGACGGCGGCGCGATCCTGGTGGACCCCGGGGTCGCCGTGCACAATGCCGGCTTCAAGCATTACGACGTCCAGGTCGACCTCCCCGGCCTCGGCCCGAACCTGCGGAGCTTCCACTGGGCGGACGTGACCGTGGACGCCCAGCGGCTGCTCTTCGTGAACACCCACCTTGAGATCCAGCGATGGGCGGAGTTCCAGGAAGCCCAGGCCGCCGAGCTGCTTGCATTCGTGGCTGGCTACGCCGGTCCCGTGGTGATGGTCGGTGACTTCAATTCCGCAGCGAACCGCAACGCGCCCGAACGCGCCCGGACCGCCACCTACGCCATGGTACTCGGCGCTGGCTTCGACGACCTCTGGCTGCCCCACAACGGTGTGACCAACAACAGCGGGTTGACGTGCTGCCAGGAGAGCGACCTGTCGAACCGCCCGTCGGAGCTCGACCAGCGGATCGACTTCATCTTCGCGCGTGACGTGGACTACTGGAAGGGGAACCGCAGCGCGGCGACCCGGGTGGAAGTCTTCGGGGACCGCCCGTCCGACCGGTTCCGCACCGATGCGGGCTACTACCTGTGGCCATCGGATCACGCGGGGGTGTTCGGCGAGATCTGGGCGGCCCGGTAGTCCGGCTTACGACCCCCGCTCCAGGACCACCACGCCCACGGCGTAGTCCCGGGTGTGCGAGAGGGACAGGTGGACGTGCTGGATGCTCCGGGCCCGGGTCGCTTCCAGGGCCCGGGCCCGGAGCGTTAGCCGGGGTGGGCCGGAGCCCTCCCGGACCACGCTCATGTCCTGCCAGGTGATGCCCTCCCGCGCAGCCTGGCCCAGCGCCTTGAGGAACGCCTCCTTGGCGGCGAACCTCGCCGCGTAGCTCTGGAAGGGTCGGTGCTGGCGGTCGCAGTAGGCCAGCTCCTCCGGAGTGAACAGGCGGGCGAGCAGGCGAGGCCCGCGGCGGGCAGCTGCGCGCTCCAGCCGCGCGATGTCGACGATATCCATCCCCAGCCCCTGGATCACGCGCACCACTCCCGACCCGTCTTCATGCCTCCGACGGGCCCATTCGCCGCGCCACGGCGGGGGTCAGCGGCTGACGGCCGGCGAACCCGCCGTCCACCTCGTGCCAGGCCTGGACGGCGGGTTCGCCCACGCGCCAGCACAGGTATACCCACCGGCCGTCGAACGTGGTGGGGAAGTCCAGGAGACCGTGCTCGAGGCCGCCCTGCGGGAAGCGGACGCCGTGAGCCCGGATCCCGGTTTCGATCATGTCCTCGATCTCCGCGGCCAGTCGCTGGATCGCGTCCCGGTGCGTGACGAACTCTTCATGGTCAGGGGTGCCGGGCTCCTCCAGCTTCTCACCCCAGAGCGCGTCCAGGATCTGGACCTGCTCGTAGCGGCGGCGTAGCTCGTCGCCGCGGCGCCGGATCACGGCGAGCGTCGCCTCGAGCGCGGGGATCAGCGCGTTCGCCTCCGCCACCGTGAACACGCGACGGCTCATGGCTCGCTCGGTGGTCGCGGCCGGGCCGCCGTCACCGCTTCTTCTTCTTCGGGCCGCCGCTGACGAGCTCGGCCATGGCCTCGAAGTCCTTCTGCTTACGCCGCAGCTGGAGCCACAGCACGAACAGGGCAATCGCGATCACGTGGAACACCACACCGGCCACGATCGACCACATGTAGAGCACGACGCCCAGGACGACCAGGAGGATGGCGGCGCTGAGGATCCCGGCCTGCCATCTCCGTATCAGCGTGCGAGCTTCGGCCGGCGACCGATCCGCGAGCGCGTCGACCAGCTGCTTCTGTGCCCAGTTCGCGTCACCGCCAAGCTGCTGGCGTGCCCGCTGTTTGCGCAGCTGCGGCGGCTCCTTGCCCGGCCGGAAGCCTCGCACCGGTCGCTGCTGGCCCCGACCCCTACCCCGCGCCATACCTGCCTCCATCTTTCATGCTGGTTCCATCAAAGGATACGATCCCGCAACGGCTGCGCCAGGGCGGCGGTGAGGCGGATCCGTTTTCAGCCCAGCGTCGCCCCCAGGATCCCGAAGCCTGCGGTCGCAACGGCGGCGGACAGCAGTGCGTAGGGGAGCTGCGTCCGGACATGGTCGATGTGGTCCGTCGCCGCCGCCATGGAGGCGATGATGGTGCTGTCGCTGATCGGCGAGCAATGGTCGCCGAACACGCCGCCCGCCAGCGACGCCGCCAGGAACGGCGCGATCGGCAGGTCGAGCGCCGCGGCGGCGGGCACCGCGATGGGGATCATGATGGCAAACGTGCCCCAGCTGGTG
This sequence comes from uncultured Gemmatimonadaceae bacterium, assembly GCA_964465415.1. GTDB lineage: Bacteria > Gemmatimonadota > Gemmatimonadetes > Longimicrobiales > RSA9 > SLCC01. The sequence continues at coordinate 4,001 of CAYXJH010000047.1, read as the reverse complement.
CCCGTGGAGAACGAGATCCCCGCCGCCACGAGGAAGGTCAACGGCAGGAACACCATGGGAGGCAGCGTGCCCGCCGCCAGGTCGGCGATATAGATGCCGGTACCCAGCTGGCGGGCGACGGCGCCGAGCGCCAGGGCGAGGAGCAGAACCAGCGCCAGGGACATGAGACCGCCCGCACCCTTCAGACCGGTCCGGACCAGCTCGTCCACGGTGTTGCCCCCCTGCGCGACCAGCAGCACCCAGGCGACGGCGAGCCCGGCCATGACCGCCCACAGCACGCTGGTGGACCCGGTCCCCGCCAGCATGTCACCCTGGCCCGTGATCAGGAGCCCTATCGGCATCATCACGACCATCGTCGCGATCGGCAGCACCATGTTGATGGCCCGCGGCGGGATCCGGGTGTTCGGGGCCGGGGCCAGGACATCCGCGTCCAGGAGCGGGGCGGCGCCTTCCGACAGAAGCTCGCCTCGCCGGGTCCGCTCCTCCGCTGCCCGCATCGGCCCGATGTCCAGGTCGAACACCGCGGTCAGTCCCGCCACGATCACGACGGTCAACGCGTAGAAGTTGAGCGGGATGGACGCGATGAAGACCTCGAGCGCGTTCTCGACCTCGAGCTCGCCCAGGATCCCGAGCACGTACGCGCCCCACGCGTTGAGCGGGATGAGGATGCACACCGCCGCCGACGTGGAGTCGATCAGGTAGGCCAGCTTCTCACGGCTGACCTTGTAGCGGTCGAACAGGGGCCGGCTGACCGCACCGGCCACCAGGGTGGTGATGTTGGACTCGATGAAGATGATGACGCCGATGACCCATGCCAGGATCCGCGATCGCCTGGCCGTGGTCACCCAGCGCCGGTCCTCCAGCCATACCACGAATCCCTTCACCCCGCCCGACGCCTCGACCGTGGCGATCAGCGCGCCGATCACCAGGGTGAACAGGATGACCCGGGCGTTGCCCGCGTCGCCCAGCACGGCCACGCCCCCCTCGATGGCGCCCGCCACACCCGCCAGTGGGTTCCATCCCGCCAGGATCGTCCAGCCTAGCCAGATCCCCGCGGCCAGGGACAGGAAGACCTGGCGTGTGATGATCGCCAACGCGATGGCCAGCAGTGGCGGCAGGACGGATACCCACGTCGGCTCCAAGGTGCTGCTCCGGTCGTGGGTCCGCCGCTACCGGCGGCCCCGCTCCTGCTCCCGCATGCGCCGGCGCGCCTCCACGTGCGCCACCCACGGGCGCCGACTGAAGTAGTCGTCCTTCATCTCGACGACCTTCCCCGAAAGGACGATCAAAGCGATCAGGTTCGGGATGATGACGATCCCCAGGAACACGTCGCCGAGCTCCCACACCACGGTCAACGGGATGACCGCGCCCACGAAATGCATGAGCACGTATACGAGTTTGTATGGCAATACGGCCTTCGCCCCGAACAGGTACGTGGCGCACCGGTCCCCGTAGTAACTCCATGCGATGGACGTGGAGATCGCGAACAGCAGCACGCTGATGATCACGATATACTGACCCCAGTTCCCCGGCAGGCCATAGCGGAACCCCAGCATCGTCAGCGGCGCCCCGACCTGTACGGTAGACCCGTAGAGCGTCCCGAGCCGGGCGCCGTCTTCGCCCACCGCCACGCCCTCGCCCAACCGGATCTGTCCGTTGAACGGCTGGGTCAGCGCCGGATCCTGGTAGATCCGCTCCACCGCCACGTGGTTCCAACCGACCATCACCTCGCCCACCTCCGTGGCCGCGGGGATGCCGTCCTCGAATCGGATGACCTCGGGCGGCGTCGAGATCGGCCGGGCCAGGCCCGTGTCGTCCACCGTCACCCAGGCCCATTCTCCCCGCTCCACGGACAGCGCGCTCGGCACACGGTCATCCCACGCGCCCGACATGATGATCACGAGGCCCGTCATCGAGCAGATCACGATGGTGTCGATGAACGGACCAAGGAACGCGACCGTCCCTTCCGACACGGGCTCATCCGTCTTCGATGCGGCATGGGCGATGGGCGCCGAGCCCTGTCCCGCCTCGTTCGAGAATAGGCCCCGGCGCACGCCCCACATGAGCGTGACCAGGAATGCTCCGGTGCCCGTGCCGGCCACGCCCGCGCTCGGGTTGAACGCCTCCCGGAAGATCAGCGCGAAGGTCGGCAACACCTGTTCGATGTGCGTGATTATGATGATCAGGGCACCGAACACGTAGATCGCAGCCATGGTGGGCGCCAGCACCGCCGTGACCTTCCCTATTCGGGTGATCCCGCCGATGATCACCAGCGCCACCACGGTCGCCGTGACCAGACCGGTCGCCCACCGGGCCACGCCGAACTCGGACATCATCGTGTCCGCCACCGTGTTCGCCTGAATCCCGTTCCCCGTGAGGAAGGCCGTGATGCCAAGGAGGGTGGCGAACAGGATGGCCATCCACTTCCACCTATGGCCCAGCCCGCGCTCGATGTAGTACATCGGCCCGCCCGACACCGAGCCTTCCCACTTGGCCGGGTCGTCCACCTCCTTCACCACCCGGTACCGCTGGGAGAGCGTGACCTCCGTGAACTTCGTCGCCATCCCCACCAGCGCCGTCATCCACATCCAGAACAGCGCGCCGGGCCCGCCGAAATGAATCGCGAGGGCGACGCCGGCGATGTTGCCGATGCCCACCGTGGCGGACAGCGCGGTGGTCAACGCCTGGAAGTGGACCACATCGCCCGGCTTGTCCGGATCGTCGTAGCGCCCGCTCGTGACCTTGAAGCCGTGCAGGATATGGCGTTGGATGAACCCCGTGCGGATCGTCAGGAAAAGCCCGGTGCCGAGGAGCAGGATCACCACCAGCGGGACGGTCTCCTCCCCCGCGGGAATCCCGAACTCCCATACCCAGTAGCCGACCCGCTCCACGAACCATCCCAGGACGTTGCCGATGACGGCGAAGATAGATTCCATGGTTATCCGGTTGCGGGTAGATTGCTGGTCGGCTGCGACCGTGCTATGTCTTGAGGGTCGGGACCGGCCAATGGTACAACGCTCGAAGGCCCGAGGCCAGTACGGCGTGACCTTTGCACGGTCCGCCCCGGCGAACTGTCACGGAGCCAAGGAACGGCATGACCACACTCGTACGCAACCCGGGCCTGGGCGTAGCCGCTGCCGCGGTCGCCGGCCTCATCATGGCCTCCTCCGCCTCCACCGCGCAGTCCCACGGTGGAGTACCGATCGGCACGCCCATACCAGAGGCGCCGCTCGGTACCACCGTGGACGAGGCGCCGAGGGTCGACAACTTCGTAGCGCACCAGCTGAGGTTCTCCCGCGTTGCCGGCGCGCGGGCCTCGGCGGACGAACGACTCCGAGCGGTGTTCGGGGAGCGGGGCCTCGAGTACCCCGCCAGCGAGATCTTCATCCGGGTGTTCAAGCACGAGCGTATCCTGGAGCTGTGGGCCCGTTCCGATCCCGAGGCCGAATACTCCCTTGTCCACAGCTATCCCGTTTGCGCATTGCCCGGCCAGCTCGGGCCGAAACAGCGGATGGGTGACGTGCAGGTGCCGGAAGGGTTCTACTACATCGACCACTTCAATCCGAACAGCGCGTACCACCTGTCGCTTCGCGTCAACTACCCGAACACTGCCGACCGCATGCGCGGCCAGGTGTTAGCCCTGGGTGGAGACATCTTCATCCACGGCGGCTGCGAGACCGTGGGCTGCGTGCCCATCGAGGACGAGAACATCAAGGAGCTGTACTGGATCGCGGCCCAGGCGCGGGGGGCCGGCCAGAACATCATCCCGGTGCATATCTTCCCCGCCCGCCTCGACATCGGCCGCATCCAGTGGCTCCAGGACACGTTCCGACCCGAGGCCGACCTGTTCGAGTTCTGGCAGAACCTCGCCGAAGGGTACACCTACTTCGAGCAGACCCGCAGGGTCCCATGGGTCACCGTGACGGAGGACGGCCGGTACGCGGTGCCCGACGTGCCCGCGAGGCTCGCGGACCTGACCCGCGGCGAGGAGCCGGCGGAAC
>CAYXJH010000046.1:0-15364 GCA_964465415.1 uncultured Gemmatimonadaceae bacterium | reverse complement strand
GCTTCCTCGACTATTCCATGAGCGTGATCGTGCAGCGGGCGCTGCCGGACGTGCGGGACGGGTTGAAGCCGGTGCACCGGCGGATCCTGTACGCGATGAGCGACCTGGGCCTGGGCCCGACACGGCCGTACAAGAAGAGCGCGAACGTGGTGGGCGAGGTGCTGGGCAAGTACCACCCGCACGGGGACAGCGCGGTGTATGACGCCATGGTGCGGATGGTCCAGGACTTCAGCCTCCGCTATCCGCTGGTGGACGGGCAGGGCAATTTCGGCTCGATCGACGGGGACAACGCCGCCGCCTACCGCTACACGGAGGCCAAGCTCACGCCGCTGGCCACGGAGCTGCTGGCGGACCTGGACCGGGACACCGTCGACTTCGTCCGCACGTTCGATGACCAGCGGGACGAGCCCGTCGTGCTGCCATCCAAGCTGCCGAACCTCCTCATGAACGGGTCCGCTGGCATCGCGGTGGGGATGGCGACCAACATCCCGCCCCACAACCTGCGCGAGCTCGGTGCGGCCCTGCACCACCTGGTGGAGAACCCCGACTGCGCGGTGGACGACCTGATCGCCCACGTGCCCGGCCCCGACTTCCCCACCGGCGGGTTCATCATCGGCACCGACGGCATCCGGGATGCCTACCGCACCGGCCGGGGTCGGATGACAATGCGGGCGCGCGTGCGACGGGAGTCGAAACGGGGTGGGAAGGAGCAGCTCGTCGTCACCGAGCTCCCCTACGGGATCAGCAAGTCACGGGTCATCGAGCAGGTGGCGGACCTGGTCCGGCAGAAGAAGCTGGAAGACGTGAGCGACCTGCGAGACGAAAGCGACCGGGACGGGATGCGCATCGTCGTCGAGCTCAAGCGGGGCGCCAAGGTCCAGCCGATCCTGAACACGCTCTACAAGAAGACGTACATGCAGGCCACGTTCGGGGCCATCATGCTGGCGCTCGACGCTGGCGTGCCCCGTGAGATGAACCTGAAGGAGCTGCTCGAGAAGTTCAGGGACCACCGCATCGAGGTGATCCAGCGGCGCGCCGCGTACGACCTGGAGCAGGCGAAGGCGGAAGCGCACGTCACTGAAGGCTTGATCGTCGCGCTGGACAACATCGACGAGGTGATCCGGATCATCCGGGAGTCCCGCAGCAAGGAGGCGGCGAGCGAACGACTTCGCGCGCGCTTCGACCTGTCCGGAATCCAGGCCGACGCCATCCTCAATATGCGCCTGCACCGGCTCACGGAGCTCGAGACCCGGGAGCTGAAGGACCGGCTCCGAGAGCTCAAGAAGCTGATCGCCGAGCTCTACGCCCTGCTCGACTCCGAAGAACAGCAGTTGGCCGTGGTGCTCGCGGAGACCGCCGCCCTGGTGGAGCAGTACGGCGATGCGCGGCGCACGACCATCGTCCAGGGTGATACGGACCTGAAGCTGGAGGACATGGTCGCCGAGGAGGATGTGGTGGTCACCGTCAGCCATCGCGGCTACATCCAGCGGATGCCCGTATCCCTCTATCGCCGGCGCGTCACCAGCGGTAAGGCGCTGGCCGGCATGGAGAAGCACGAGGACGACTTCCTGGAGCACGTGTTCATCGCCAGCACCCACGACGTAGTCCTGGTCGTCACCGCCGCGGGGCAGGCCTATGAGATCGCCGTGCTCGATATCCCCGAAGGCGGACGAGGATCGCGCGGGCGGGCGCTGAGTCAGCTGCTCGGCTTCGATGGGGAGACCGATGTAGCCGCGCTGATCCCCATCAGCGCTTACGACGAGACGGCCGATCTCATCTTCCTGACCGATAGCGGGCTCGTGAAACGGACCCGGCTCTCCGAGTTCGCCAACGTCCGGGCCGGAGGCATCATCGCCATCGGGCTCCGACCGGATGATCGTTTGCTCGACGTGCGGCTGAGCACCGGCGCCAACGACGTGGTCCTCGCCACGGCGGGGGGACGGGCCATCCGGTTCCCGGAGACCGAGATCCCTCAGGTCGGGCGGACGGCCCAGGGGGTGATCGGGGTGCGGATGAAGCCCGGCGATGCCGTGGTCGGCATGGTAGTGGCGCGGCGCGAGGCTACGCTGGCCTGCGTCACGGCTGCCGGTTTCGCGAAGCGCACGCCCATTGGCGAGTACCGGGTTCAGGGTCGCGGGGGCCAGGGGACCGTGGCGCTCAGCGTAAGCGAGCGGACGGGCCCGCTTGTCGGAGCCAAGGAGCTTCTCGAAGACGATGAGCTCATGGTGGTCACCGCCGGTGGTGTCGCGTCACGCCTGCGAGCTCGCGACATCCCCGTGCAGGCCAGGGCCACGCAGGGTCGACCCATGGTCCGCGTGCCCGTCGGTGATCGGGTCGTTGAGGTGGCGAGGGTCGCCTCCGAGCGGGATTCCCCAGACGCGCGGCAGCCTGTCGAAACCGCGGGCGGAGAGCAGTTGGACCTGGTTGCCGCAGCGGATCCGGACGACGCCTGACCGGTCAGACCGTCTCGAGGAACCGGTTGAGGGCAGCGTTGAACGCGGCCGGGTTCTCCATGTTGGACACGTGGCCCGCGTCGGGCACCACCTCCAGCCTGGCGCCGGGCAGCCGGTCCGCCAGCGTCCGGGCCACGTCGGGCGGCGTCAGCCCATCGTGCTCGCCCACCACCACCAGTGCCGGGACATCGATGGTGGGAAGGATCCCCGTGCTGTCATTTCGTGCCGCCATTCCGGCCAGCGCGGCGATGATCGTCCGGGCATCGGTCTCGAGGATCATGGACCGCACCCGCTCCACCAATTCCGCCCGCCGGTCGAGGGTCCGTTCCGACAGGACCGCGGGTAGCATGGCGCTGGCGACGGATTCCGTGCCCGAGCCCCGGGCCATCTTTGCCATCCTCGCCCGGTTCTGGCGGCCCTCGTCCGTGTCCGGCTCGGCCCGGGTGTCCGCCAGCACCAGCGCCCGAACCAGCTCAGGACGCCGGCGCCAGAGCGCCAGCGCGACATAGCCGCCCATGGAAAGTCCACAGACGACCGCGTGACCGGCGGCCTGTTCCTCGATCAGCGCGGCGATGTCATCGGCGAGCAACTCCATGGTCAGGACAGGATCGTCGGGAAGGGCTACCTCAGCTCCCAGCTCCGCTCCGGTGGGCAAGCCGCCGCGCTCCGGCGCCAGCGGGGCATTGCCGAAACCGCGCAGGTCGGGCGCGATGCCGCGCCACCCGTCCGGCAGTGCTCCCAGCTGCGGCTCCCACATCGAGCCGTTGAACGGGAACCCGTGGACGAAGACGACCGTCCCCACGCCGGTCAGATGCCCAGGGACGCGCGGATCAGCGGGTCCATCTTCTCCGGGCTCCACGGCGGCTCGAAGGTGAGCTCCACATCGGCGTGGTCCACGCCATCGAGGGACTCGACCTCGCGCTTCACGTCCGAGACGATCTGATCGGCGGCGGGGCACATGGGCGTGGTGAGTGACATACGGACGGTCACATGATCACCGTTGACTTCGACGCCATAGATGAGACCGAGGACGACCAGATCCAGGCTGAGCTCCGGGTCCTTTACCTTGCGCAAGACCTTCATGACCTGCTGTTCATCCACCATACGTGACCCCTGGCTCAGGTGATCTCTCGCAGACGCTTCCGACGTCCATGCTGACCCTACCCGCGAGGTGGACCCAGGTTCGAGCCGCGGTCACGCCTACGGACCACGACAAAGGCGATGCCGGCGCCGGAGCGCCCGGATTGGACCTGACGCAGCGCCGCCTGGAACAGCTGCGAAACTTCGGCCGGCTCGCCGACCCCGCGGTCTCGAACCAGTTCCGCGACCCCCCGGACGAGGCCGCTGGGCGCTTCCGACAGTGCGAGGAACGTGTCTCCCGGCTCCAGTACGATTGGCGTCACGTCATATACGAAGGACGGGAGGATGCCCAGCGGCGGACCATGCGTGGCGATCTCCTGGATCGTCCCATCACGCCGGATCAGCACGCCCGGTTGATCGCCGGCGCAGCTCCAGCGGACCCGATCGCCGGCGATCTCCACGACCGCCGCCTCCACGCACTCATCCACGCCCTCGAACAGATTGCTGAACGTCGCCGTGTTCAGTCGTGGCAGCACCCGGTCGAGCGGCTCCGCCGGCCCGACCTCCCGGAATACCGCCCGCGTGACTCCGATCAGGTAGCCAGACGGAAGGCCCTTCCCCTTCACATCCATGAGCGCAAGCAGGACTCGGCCGTCGTCCGTGGTCAACGTGTCCCAGAGGGCGCCCCCTCCCACCGTTTCGCCACGGGCGGTGCCGCCGGCGATCCTGAACCCCTCGACCTGTGGCGTCGCCCGAGGCTCGAGGCCGCGGAGCACCAGCCGGTCGAACTGCCGCAGCGCCTCCTCCGCATCCTCGCTCTCTACATCGCCCGATCCCAGGTCGACCGGGCGATGCGAGCGGGCAAGGCCCTGGAGGAGGCGAAGCGTCAACGAGTCGCCGCCCAGAAGCCGTTCGAAATCGCCGCGCGAAATGGACAACAGCCGGGTTCGATCCACGGCCCTCACCGAGGTGGCGCGGGGGGCGTCGGTCAGCAGCGCCGATTCTCCGAAACCCTCGCCGGCCCTGATAGCACCCAGCGGCTCGTGGTCGCCCAGCGGACGTTCTCGCAGGACCTCCATCGTGCCCGAGAACACTGCGTAGAAGCGATCGCCAGGATCGCCTTCACGAAACAGATACTCCCCCGCCGCCAGCTCGCGAGGCCTGACGAGCCGGGCGATGCGCTCGAGATCCGGCCGGGAAAGGCTGCGAAACAGCGGCACCCGCTCCAGGATCTGCACGACGTGGTCGGCGGCCGTCTTGGTTCCCATTACACTGCTCTCCACCGCTGTAGCCTCGACGCCTGTCGAATCTAGGACCGGGCGGCGGTGCGAAAAAGAGAACGGTTCGGCGCGGCGGCTCGGACCGACCCCCGGCCCTTGCAACCCTGGTACCTCCCGACCATCTTGAGTCGCGCCGACCCGCACCCCTGACCTCCGCTTCCGATCATGCCTCCTTCCACCCCATGACCCCACGCCCCGCCGGGCCTGTCGAGGTCACCTGCTGGGGCACGCGCGGGTCCATCCCGTGTCCCGGACCCGAAACCGTCGGGTTCGGTGGCAACACGCCCTGTCTGGAGGTGCGGACCGCGGATGGGCGAGGGTACATTTTCGATGCGGGTACCGGCCTCAGGGTGCTGGGCAACGTCGTCATGCGGCGACCCGGTGCCGTCCACCTCGATCTCTTTCTCACCCACTTCCACTGGGACCACATCCAGGGCTTGCCGTTCTTTGCACCCCTTCATGAAGATACGACGTCGCTCCGGGTCCATGCTTACCCGCAGGGGGAGATGGACGTCGAGACGCTACTACGGACACAGATGGGACCGGTCTATTTTCCCGTGCCGTATGAGACCGTGGCGCCGCGCCTGTCCTTCGAGCACGTCGGCGACCAGCCATGGACCGACCAGGGCGCGGAGGTCGCGGCGTACCGCGTGCGCCACCCGGGGCACACCTGCGGCTACAGGATCCGGATCGGGTCGGTCGCCGTCGGTTACGTGCCGGACAACGAGTTGATCGGAGCGACCTATCCCGTCGATAGCGACGGTTGGTACCGCGGCCTGATCCGGTTCCTGGATGGGGTGGACATTCTCTTTCACGACGCCATGTTCACCGATGAGGAGTACGGCCGGTCCGAGGGCTGGGGACACAGTACGTTCAACCAGGCGATCCGGCTCGCCGAGGATGCAGGGGTTGGGCGCCTGTTGCTTTTCCACCATGCGCCCGACCGGACCGATCAGGAGCTGGCCGCCATCCTCCTTGCCGCCCGTACCGACATCGAGCGACGAGGCTCGAGCCTCCAGCTGGGCGTCGCGACCGAAGCCGAAACCATTCTCCTGTGAGGAATAACCGATGCACGTGACCATCGAATATTGCGACATGTGAAACTACCTGCCGCGGGCCTCCAGGATGGAGGCGCGGATCAGGAAGGAGTTCCCCGGCGCGACCGTCCAGCTGATCCCGTCGGGGGGTGGGGTGTTCGAGGTGAGTCGGGATGGAGCGCTGATCTACTCGAAGCGCACGACCGGGCGGCACGCGGAGTGGGAAGACGTGCGGCCCCGGTTGATGGAGACGTGAGGAGAACGGGGCGGTGAGCGTACGGATCGCGATAAACACGGGTGGCGGGGACGCTCCCGGTCTCAATGCCGTCATCCGGGCGGCGGTGCTGGCCGCCCTGAACCGGGGCTGGGAGGTCTGGGGCATCAGGCGGGGGTATGGGGGTCTGCTCGGCGAGGGGGAGACGACCGCCCTCACCAGGGAGAGCGTCCGCGGCATCACCCACCTGGGCGGAACCATCCTGGGCACGACCAACCGGGGCAACCCGTTCAAGTGGCCCGTGAAAGCCCCGAACGGCACCGTGACCACGGTCGACCGCTCCGATGAGCTGATCGAGGCGTTTCAACGGCAGGGCTTCGATGCGCTGATCGCAATCGGAGGCGACGGCTCGCTACACATCGCAAACGAGCTGGCGAAGAAGGGGCTGCCAGTGGTCGGCGTGCCGAAGACGATCGACAACGACCTCGCAGCCACCCAGGTGACCTTCGGGTTCCACACTGCGGTCCAGACAGCCTCGGACGCGATCGACAAGCTGCATTCCACCGCCGAAAGCCACGAGCGGGTCATGGTCGTCGAGCTCATGGGGCGACATACCGGATGGATCGCCCTCTTCGCAGGGGTCAGCGCCACGGCGGACGTCATCCTGATCCCTGAGATCCCGTTCCGGATGGATGCGGTCTGCCACAAGATCCGGGAGCGGGAGGCGGAAGGACGGCACTTCTCCATCGTCGTCGCCGCGGAAGGAGCGCGACCGATGGATGGCGACGTGACACTGGCCGAGGAGGCGCGACCCGGTTCCGCCGCGAGATACGGCGGCATAGCCGAGCGCGTGGCCCGGGAGATCGAGCGGGCCATCGGCAAGGAGACCCGATCGCTGGTGCTCGGCCACCTCCAGAGGGGAGGCTCACCCATCGCCTACGACCGTTTGATCTCCCTCCGATTCGGCGCCGCCGCCGTGCGGTGCGTCGCCGACGGTGCGTTCGGAACCATGGTTGCGCTGGACCCACCGGACGTGAAGGCCGTCCCGCTGGAAGACGCCATTGCCCGACTCAATACGGTTCCCCTCGACTCCGATGTGATGCAGACCGCGCGGGCCCTGGGCATCTGCTTCGGCGACGAACCCTGAGCACCCCCGGTCGAACCACGATCAGTTGATGACCACGTCCACGGTCCCGCCCGGGACCAGCGTGACGGTCCGCCGAACCGTGGACGTCCGGCCCTCATCTCGAGCCACCACGCTCAGTGCGCTCACATCGGCGCCCGCGATCACGAACCGTTCGGTGGACCCGGCCGCCACCGTCCCCAGCAGCCGCTCCCCGTCACCTTCATCGAACCAGATCACCATGGGGTGACCCAACTGGTTGATCACGTTGATCGCCTGGGTCTGACGCGGGTCGGTCTCGAACTCCATCGCTCCGGCACACGCCGCAACGGTCGCAAGGACCACGGCCAGGAGAGGCATGAGCACAGCAGGTCGTCGTCGCATACCGATCGTTCCTTCGTCGAGTACAGGTTCATTGCCAGTCCAATGCTTCGAATCGTTCACCCGTCGTTCCCGTCGCCGCCTCCGACGCCAACCAGAGGAAGACCGCCACCGCGGCCTCGGGCGGGGGCGGGCGGTTCGGGTCCTCCTCAGGATACGCGGCCCTTCGCATCTCCGTCCGGAGCTTGCCCGGATCCACGATGTTCACACGGATCCCTGCTGCGGCTTCCTCCACCGCAAGGTTCCGGCTCATCGCCTCCACCCCCCATTTGCTTATGGCGTACGCGCCCCACCGTGCGCGTGTGACATTGCCCACCCCTGAGGATACGTTGATGATCGAGCCGCGATTCGATCCGCGCATGCCCGGCAAGACAGCCTGGATCGGGATCAGCGTCCCCGTGAGGTTCACATCCAGAACCCGCCGCCATTCTCCGATGTCGTGGTCCCGCAGTGGGACTCGGGGACCCAGGACCGAAGCGTTGTTCACCAGCACCGACACAGGGCCGAATCGCTCAGTTGCTCGAGTCACCAGGTTCTCCACCCCGTCCGCATCGGTGACATCCACCGCGCCCCACTCCACCGCCGCGCCCTTTGCGGCCAGAGACTCCGCGGCGGTCCGTATGTCTGCTTCGCCACGCGCGCATATCACCAGGCGTGACCCGGTGCCCGCGAACCCCTCCGCCAACGCACGACCCAGCCCGCGCGATGCCCCCGTGATCAGCACAACCTCGCCGCTCAGGTCCAGCCTTCCCGCCACGATCACCCCCGATGCATGAACGGCCGGACTTCACGTCCGGCCGTTCCATTCTCCGGTCCGCCGCCTTCCCAGTCAATCCGGGAAGGTGACCTGCCCCGCGATCTCGGGGGTCGGCGGCGCGCCCGTCATCAGCTCGATGAGCGCCACCATCTCACGTCCGATCGGATCCAGACGCGCCCGCAGCGACAGCACGTTCGCGTAATCGAAGTACGCGTTCACCGTGTCGTCCGCACCCACATACAGCTCCACGATCAGCGCGTCCATCCGCTGCCGCAGGTGCTCCAGCACGTAATCAAGAGCCCGGGCAAGCCGCTGCTGCTGGCCGAGCGTCGTCACCGACACATCGCCATACAGCGGCAGTTGAGACTCCAGCTCCATGAGGATTTCCGGCGGCGCGGCCACGCCACCGCCCTCCGTCGACGATAGCAGGCGCTCCGTCGCAGAGTTCAACGCCGACACCTCCTCGAACGACATTTTCAGGATCATGGCTCTCGCTCCCCCTTCCCGGGCCCCAACCCGACCGGCGGAACACCTCCGCCCACCCATCACTACGTGCAATGCTCGTTCCCGGTTCCATCCCGCCCGGCCCGGCCACCCCCCGCGCGCCGTAATTTGATGCCGTTATGCCCGGATGTTACTGCGCCGGAACACCGCTGCGTTGGCGATGCACCCGGAGGACGGACCGGCAGGGGGCGCCGGAGGCGCCCGACCAGGCACCCAGACCCGCCGAAAGCGGAAAAAATGTGGCGCCATCCGGAGTTCCGGTCAGACGGGGCGACGGGGTCGGTCGAGCCAGTCGGCGAGCACCAGACCGGCAAGAATGTCGAGTGCGATATGCGCGATGATCGAGGGGTAGACGCTGCCGGTCAGGAGGAAGGGCGCGGTAAGGACCAGTCCGAGAAGGCCAACGCGCAGACCACCGCTCCACCCCTGATAGGCATGGGAGACGGCGAATACCGCCACGCTCACGCCTACGGCGATGACCATGGCTCCGGAGGCCTGGAAGAGTGCGGCGATGAGGAAGCTGCGAAAGACGAGCTCCTCCGCGATACCGGCGGAGAACGAGAGACCGACGAAGGCGATCCTCTCGTGGCCGGACCGGGGGATCAGAAACTGAACCAAGGGGCTTTCGGTCATGCGGAACAGCCGCCCGATCGCCATGAGGGCGAGCCCGGCCGCGACGGTGAGGCTCGCCGCGATCACGAGCGTGCCTGGCGGGAGCGGTACCAGTCTGAGGTCCGCCCGGTCGATCTCACTGAAGCGAGCGGCGAGCATGGCGACGGCAGCCAGAATCCAAACGGAAAGGGCGGAGGAGATGTATACGGATTCCCGTTCGGACTCCTCGGGTACGGCTGCAACCAGCTTCCCTTGCAGGATCATCAGGACCGGGAGTGGAACGAGCAGCAGCATGGTGAAGGCGCGAGCGGGCCAGGGCAGGGCCTCCAGAAGCAGCCATGCGCCGACCGAGCCGACGGCGATGACGAGGGCAAGCCGGATCGCGAGTGCCCGGCTCATGACACGATTCGCCCTTGCGCGTTCCGCGCCGTGCGGTCAGCCAAGACTGCGGCCGTATACCCGGTACGTCTTGTGGACGAGCGCGCCCAACCGCTCGAGAGCCCGCCTCATCGCCCAGTTCTCCTCCAGGATCCACGAGGCCTCGGCGCTTCGATAGCCGGCGGCCAGGCCGTTCTGGTAGATTCGGAGGTAGAACAGGGCGTCGATACCGCGGCGGTGGTACTCGGGTCTGAGGCCCAGGGTAAACACCCGTAGACCGTCAATGTTGCGTCGGTGCCACATCAGCTTGAACAGGCCGAAGGGCAGGAGCCGGCCATTCACATGGCGCAATGCCTGGTTGTAGTCCGGGAGCGCGAGCGCGAAGCCGACCGGTTTCCCGTGGACCTCCGCCAACAACGCGAACCTGGGGTCCGCCAAGGGCTTGAGATCCCTTGCGAGTCTGGCGATCTCTGCGTCGGACAGCGGGGCGAAGCCCCAGTTCCTCTCCCAGGCGCTGTTGTACACCTCCTTGATCCGTTCGACCTCGTCTCCGAGCCGCTTCATGTCGATCTGGCGCACGACGAGTCCCTCGATGCTTCCGGTCAGTCGCTCGACGCCACGGACGAGCCTGTGCGGCGTGGTGTCATCCTGGAGCCAGTACGAGAGTAGATCTCGTTCCTTTTTCCAGCCTGCGGCCTCGAAGAGACGTCGGTAGTACGGTGGATTGTGGGCCATCATCAGGACCGGCCGGCGATCGAAATTGTCGAGCAGGATTCCTGGCGAGTACAGCTCGTCGTTGGTGGAGAGGTTGAACGGCCCGATAGCTTCCGTCATGCCTCGTTCACGCAGCCACTCGGCTGCCCGGTGGAGCAGGGAGGCCGCCACGTCGGTGTCATCCACGGACTCGAACAATCCGATGAAGCCAGTCGTGGCCTCGTGGAAGTCGTTGTACTGGTGGTTCACCACGGCGGCGATGCGTCCGACGGGGTCAGCGCCGCGGAACGCGAGGAAGTACTCGGTGTCGGCGTGCTCGTGGAAGGGGTGGTCCGGACGGAGCACCTTTCGCACGTCTCCCAGCAGGGGCGGCACCCAGGCGGGGTCATTCGCGTAGATACGCCAGGGCAGGCGGATGAACTGGTTGAGGCTCCGGCGGTCATGGACGGGGGCGATGAGAGGCGTCGAGGCCCCCGGCTGGCTCGCACTGCCGGAATGTTGCTCAGGCACCCGTCGTTCGGTCAGATGACCGCCAGCTGGCGTCCCACGTGCGCGAACGCATCCAGGACCTGGTCGATGTGGTCATCCGTGTGCGTCGCCATCAATGAGATCCGCAGACGGCAGGCGTGGGCCGGCACCGCCGGCGGCGTGACCGGGTTGGTGAAGACGTCGGCGTCGAACAATTCCTTCCAGAAGACGAGCATGCGGTCCAGATCTCCGATGACCACGGGGATCACTGGCGTCTCGCTGTCCCCGATGTCATACCCCAGCTCCTGCAGGCCCCGCTGCATCCTGCGCGTGTTCCTCCAGAGGCTCTCCAGGCGCTCCGGCTCGGTGCGCAGCACGTCCAGCGCGGCGAGTACCGCGGCGATGGCCGACGGCGGCATGCTGGCGCTGAAAATGAGCGGGCGGGCATGATGCTTCAGGTAGTGGATCACGGGTTCGGGGCCGGCCACCACGCCCCCGATCGAGGCGAGAGACTTGGAGAAGGTCGTCACGATGAGGTCGACTTCCCGCTCGAGCCCGAAGTGCTCCGCGGTTCCGGCGCCTCGCTTGCCGAGCACCCCGAAGGCGTGGGCGTCATCGACCATCACCTTCGCGCCGTGGACCTCGGCCAGCGACGTGATCGCGGGCAGATTCGCGATGTCCCCTTCCATGGAGAAGATGCCATCGGTGACGATGAGCTTGCCGGCCGCCTCGGGAACGCGGCGCAGCTCCCGGTCGAGGGCCTCCATGTCGCTATGGCCATAGCGGTGCGTGGTGCCGAACGCCAGCCTGGAGCCGTCCACGATGCTCGCGTGATTGAGCTTGTCCGAGAAGATGTGGTCGTTGCGGCCGACCAGTGACGCTATCACGCCCAGGTTGGTCTGGAACCCCGTGCTGAAGACGAGGGCGGCCTCCTTGTTGAGAAACTCCGCCAGCTCCGCCTCGAGCCGCTGGTGAAGGTCGAGCGTGCCATTCAGGAACCGGCTGCCCGTGCAGCCGCTGCCATACCGGCGCGTCGCCGCTTCCGCCGCGGCCAGCACCTTCGGGTGATGGGTCAGCCCCAGGTAGTTGTTCGAGCCGACCATTACCTTGCGACGGCCCTCCACCACCACGTCGGTATCGTGCGACTCTTCGATCGCCCGGAAATACGGATAGAACCCGGCCGCCTGGTACTCCCTTGCGGTCGTGAACCCGTAGCATTTGTCGAACAGACTCATTGACCCCTGTTTCTCTCGCTTCAACGGCTCACAACCACCCGTGCGCCCGGTACCACGCGGCCGTCGCGCTGAGACCCTCCGGCAAGCGGATCGACGCTACGAAGCCCAGAGCCCGACGCGCAGAGTCCGTCTCGCATAGCCAACCTTCGGCAAGGATCTCCCGTGCTTTCTCCCGATCGAAAACCACCGGGCGTCCCGTCAGTCGGGTCGCCACCTGCGTGATATGCGCCGCTCCACCCAGCGCCGCTGCGGGGACCGGGACCCGGATTCCCCGCCGGCCGACCGCCGCTGCCACGTGATCCAGCATCTCGCTCCACGTGTACGCCGTGTCTTCCGCGATGTGCAGTACCCCGGTTGCGGTCCGAGTGTCCATGGCCCGGACCAGGGCGTCGGCCAGATCCACGGCGTGCACCATCTGGATCCGTCGATCGGCCCGGCCAATGACGGGCAGTATTCCGCGCCGAGCCAATCGGAAGAACGTCAGCAGCTCCCGGTCTCGCGGCCCGTACACAGCCGGAGGCCGGAGCACCACCACGTTCAGGCCTTCCCGGCCCAGGGCGTACCGTTCCCCCTCGAGCTTGCTCCTGCCGTACGCCGTCAGGGGTTGCGGCTCGTCATCCGGTCGCACGCCCCGTTCGCCAGCGGGCCCGACCGCGGCCAGCGAGCTGAGATACACCAGGCGCCGGCCGCCACCATCCTCTTCCATCGCGTCAATGAGGCGGAGCGTGCCCACCGCATTGACATCGTGAAACGTAGCGGGGCGAAGCGCCCGCGTCGCCCCGGCCAGATGCACCACGGTGCGCGCATCCGCCACGGCCCGCCGTAGCGCATCGGCATCGTCCAACCGGGCGGTGACCGTAGCGACACCCAGGCGCTCGAGCATCGACACGTCACTGCTCGGCCGAACGATCGCTCGCGCGGCCAATCCGCGTCGGGCAACCGCTTCGACGAGGTGCGACCCTACGAAACCGGTCGCTCCGGTAATCAGGATATCCGCCACGATTCGGCTTGAAGGTGATCGCGAGCGCACGAAAAGGCAATGGCGCGGCACCGGGGCCGGCCCGCGGCCTTGCGAGCCGACCGTTGGGGCGACACGTTCGCAGTGCCCTTCCGAACCTGGAGACCCGATGGCACTCCTTTCCGATGCCGACATTCGCACGGGCCTGGACCGGCTGCCTGGCTGGACCCGGGACGGCGACACGATCCGGAAGACCTACACACTCGGTTCTTTTCCCGAGGCGATGGCCTTCGTCAACCGGATCGCCGATCTTGCCGAACAGGCGGATCACCATCCGGACATCGACATCCGGTTCGACCGCGTCGGGTGCGCACTTTCGACGCACAGTGAGGGAGGCCTGACACGAAAGGACCTGGACCTGGCTCGCCAGATCGATGCGGCCCGCTGATCAGCCTTCGATCAGGCTCCGCTCGACGACGTCCAGCGCCATGTCCAGTTGCGCCTCGGTGATCACTAGCGGCGGGGTGAATGCCACCGCGTCACCCTCCGACAGGACAATGACTCCGTGCTGCAGGGCGTCGGCCGATGCTGCCTCGGCGCGAGCCGCCGCGGCGGGCCCTGACGGCACGACGGCCTGCATGAGCCCCCTGCCGCGCGTACTGCTGACGAGACCCTCAGCGACCCACCCACCGAAGCGCTCCACCATCCGCTCACCCAACGTGGCCGCTCGCCCCACGAGACCGAGGTGGTCGATCTGGTTGAGCTGCGCCAACGCGGCTGCGCACGTCACGGGGTTCCCCAGGAACGTGCTGGTATGGATGGCTTCGCCTTCGGAGGCGGGCCACGCATCCATGACGGGTGGGGTGCCCAGCGCAATGCTGAGGGGCAATCCCCCCGCCAGCGCTTTGCCAAGCACCAGGATGTCCGGCACGACGGCGTGGTGCTCGCACGCGAACCACCGGCCCGTGCGGCCGAGCCCCGTATAGATTTCATCGAGGATCAGGACCAGGCCGAGCTCGTCGCACAGCGATCGGAGCGCCGCGAGGAAGTCGTCGGGCGGCACGATGATCCCTCCTCGCCCTTGGATCGGTTCCACGATGATGGCCCCCACTGGGTCTGCACCGGCCTGCGCGGCGAGCACGTGGTGACGCACCACTTCCAGCGACTGACCAGTGGTCGCGTTGACCTCATTGCCCGGGACCGCAGTGGCCGAGGGGAACGGGGCGAACCGTACGCCCTGATAGAGCTGCCGACGGAACGGTGCGCGGAAGCGATCGGCGTGCGTCACCGCCAGGGCGCCGTACCCGAGCCCGTGGTATCCGCCCTCGAACGCCACGATGCCGGGACGACCTGTCGCCAGCGTGGCAGTCTTCAGCGCCGCCTCCACCGCGTCGCTCCCGTTCGCTGCCAGGATCCCGCGGCTCAGGTCACCGGGGGCGAGGCGTGCGAGATGCTCCAGCAGTTCCACCTTCAGCTCGGCGGGGTGGACATCACCCAGGGCGTGAGGCAGGCGGTGGACCTGATCGGCCACCGCCCTGGCCACATCCGCGTTGGCGTGGCCCGCCGCCGCTACACCGAACCCCGCGGTCAGGTCGATGAACCGGTTGCCGTCCACGTCCCGGATCGTGGATCCGGACGCTTCGGCCCAGAAGATCGGGCCCCGCTCGTCGACCCGCGTGATGGCACGACTCTCGACCCTGGCCAATCGGGCGCCCAGCTCCCGTGAGCGGGGCCCCGGGATCGCGGTGCGCAGTTGTGGCAACGGGTCGTCGACGGTCACGGCATGGACCGGGGTTTGCACCGGTATGGGGCGGGAAACGTCTCTGATCCGAAGGAGGGAGCGGCATGAGCGGGAAGCAGATGGAAGGCGATAACCGGGAGCGCCGGAAGAAGGCGGCGAAGGCGCGGGACGAAGGCAACCGGCCCAGCGAAGAGGGTGCGACCACGGGGTCGTCCAAGCAGCGGGAGCACGTCGCCGATGATGTCGGTCATCGCGAGAAGATCGAGACGATTCGCAAGGGCAAGCCGGACGTGATCCAGCAGAACACTCCGGAGCCCAAACCCGGATACGGAGCGGACCCCGACGATTGAGGGATCCCTCCGTGCGCTTTCACCGCTTGCGGAACAGATAGCCGGCCGCTGCGCCAAGCGCGAGGCCGGCGAGCAGCGA
>CAYXJH010000045.1:0-15389 GCA_964465415.1 uncultured Gemmatimonadaceae bacterium | reverse complement strand
CGCTTCGCACGAACGTGTTCGCCATGCCGAGCCGCGTGATGTTCGATGCGGTGAACCTCGACATATCCGCCACGGACATGGCGCGGGCAAGGGCAACGACGCCGACGGGCTCCGGGCCGGCTCGCCCGTCAACGTGAGACCGAACCCCCGTATGATCTTCGCCGTCGTGATCACCTGACCCGCGTGGCGCCGGGAATGCTCGGCAAGGTGGAACAGGATGCCATGGACCGTGCTGGGAAGTGCCGCGCGACCGACCGCCCGGGGCTGCGGGAGATCATCCGGCTCGATCTCACGGAAGGCCTGCAACGCCCTGGCAACTGCCGCACGGACCGCGGCGAGCAACTCGGCGGCGCTCGCCCGCGGCTCGCCGGGATTCGCCTCGGCACGCAACTCCGCCCACTGTCCGACGGCAAGGCCTTCCCCACGCGCGTAGGTCAACAGCCTGTCGATACTGCCCGCGATGTGACGCAGGTGGAAGCCGATCGACGCGGCGCCCCCGGCCTCGAGCCACAGCTCCTCCACCGTCAGGCCGGCCGCCGCCCCGACCACCTCCTCCTCCGCATCCAGGAGCGCGTGGGCCGCCGGCATCAACGCGGCAGGAATGCCCTCGACGGGACCTCGCAGCCATGCCTCGACCACGGGTCACGCCCCCACGCTGTAACAGCAGGCGGCATCGCCCGAGGGGATGTAGCTCACCCGCGCAGGACGCTCCCCGAGAAGCTCGCGCACAAAACCCAGCTCGATCCGGCATGGTACCTTCGTCACCGATACGAGCTCGCGGATCGGACAATGGCACAATCGCAGCCTCGGACGGCCGCGAGCATCGGAGTCGACCTCGGCCATGTACCCCTCATCGGAAAGGATTCGCGCCACCTCCTCGAGGCGGGCAGCACCCTCCAGGCCCTCGACCCGTGCCAGGGCCTCACCACGACGCCGCTCCAGCCGGTCCGCGAAGAACCGCTGGATCACGTCCGCCTCGCCCGTCTCATCCAGATAGGCCGCCAGGTCCCGGAGCAGCGCACCCTCACGATTCGGGAACAGCTCGTCCCCAGCGGACGTCAGCCGATACTCGATCTCCGGTCTGCCGGGACCTCGAGTGCGACGGCCGCTCCGTTGCACCAGGCCTCCATCCTCCAGCCCCCGAAGGTGTGCGCGTACCGTCTCCACGTTCAGCCCCAGACCTTCTGCGATGCTCGGGATCGTCGACGCACCTCGCCGCTTGAGATGCTCCAGAATCCGCCGCTGGCTCGCGCCGCGTCCGGTGGGGATGCCCATGTCCATGTCAGGATCGTAGCCTGCCCTGCGCGCAATTGTCAAGGTATTTCCGATGATAATTGGTGAACCTTGCTCGCCGGGGGTTACGGTGCTTAGGATGACGCTGAATGCTGCGGTTTTTTTCTCCCTCCTTCCGCATAACCAGGTGAGCGGCCGGGTTCCTTCGGACGAGCCGGAGCGATGAACGAACAGGGCGGCCGTGCAGCCGCGCGTGTGCGGGTGACGCGGGAAGGCGCCCGCCTTGCCGCGATGATGGGCCTGTTCTTCCTGGTCGTTTGCGCGGTGGGGATCCTGCGCCCGATCAAGAACTCGCTGGCGCTGGACGGTCTTGGTGCCACGTCGTTCTACAAGGTCTATCTCGTGAGCGCTATCGTGGTCCTGTTCGTCCCGTTGTTCAACCGGGCGTCGGATCGGGTCTCGTGGCGCTGGCTACTGCCGGGGGTGGCCCTCTTCTTCGCGTTCAACCTGGTCGTGTTCCGGCTCGCCTACGTGGAAGGCAGCGCGGTCTTCGGACTGGCGTTCTACGGGTGGTACGACCTGTTTGCCGCGGCGCTGGTGACGCAATTCTTCATGGCGACGCAGCTCTTCTTCGACGCCCGTAGCGCGAAGCGTGCCTACCCGCTGGTGATCGCGGGCGGCTCGCTGGGCGCGACGCTGGGCGGCGGGATCACCGGGTTCTTCGCCGAGTCGGTGGGCACGCCGAACCTGCTGCTGGTGGCCGGCGGCCTGATCGCCATGTTCGGGTTGGCGATGCCGTGGGTGTGGGGCGGTGCGGGCGTGGCGCGGCCGGCGGAGCGCAAGCCGGAGGTCGCCCGGGGCGAGCTGGTTACGATCTTCTCGAATCGTCACGTCCAGCTGATCGCCGCGACCGTCCTGCTGACGATCCTGGTAAAGCAGCTGGTGGATTTCCAGTTCAACGCGTTGACGAAGGAGGTGTTCGAGACGCGGGACGCGGTCAGTGCATTCCAGGGCAAGTTCAACGCGGCAACGCAGTGGCTCCCGCTGGTCGTGCTCCTGGGGCTTCGCCCGGCGCTCCAGCGGTGGGGGATGGGTGTGGCGGTGCTGTTGTTGCCGGTGGCGATGTTCGTGACGACCGGTGCGCTAGCCGTGGCGTTCGGGCTGTGGGCTGCGGTAGCGGCGAAGGGCGCGGAGACGGCGCTCCGGTACTCGGCGGAACGAGCGGGTCGGGAGATCCTGTACGTCCCCGTACCGGCGGAGATCAAGCTGAAGGCGAAGGCCTACATCGACGTAGCGATCGAGAAGGGACTGGGCAAGGTCCTGTCCGCCGGGCTCATCGCACTGCTCCTGGTGTTCATGGACCTTCGCGGCATAGCCCTCTTCAGCATGGCACTGGCGGCGGTCTGGGTCACGTTCGCGATCGCGGTGCGACGGGAGTACGTGCGGACGCTGGCCCGGGCGATCGACGGTCGGTTCGCGAGTCTGAAGGGTCTGTTCATTACGCTGACCGACGCCAGCAGCCTTCCTGTACTGCGGCGGGCGCTGGACGGTGCGTCTCCGCTGCGAGCGGCGTTCGGCCTGGAGCTGGTTGCGCAGGCGCCGGCGGAGGACATCGGTGGGCTGGCCCCCGAGCTGAACCACCTGGCGGATCACGCCGATGCCCAGATTCGAGCGGCGGCCCTCGAGCAGCTCGCGCGCATTCCCGACCTGGCCGACGAGGGAACGGTCCGGGCGCGGCTGCTGGACGACAGCGCGCCGGTCCGGGAATCGGCGGTGCGAGTGCTGGTGGCGGCGGACGGCATCGACGGGTCGTCGCTGCTTGCCGAACTCCTGCGATCCACCGAGCCGCGTGTGCGCACGGCCACCCTGGCGTACCTGGTGGAGTCCGGGGAGGCGGCGCGTACGGGGGTCGTGGATCGGGAGTACCTGGAGGCGAGGTGGGAGAGCGCGCGTGACGGGGACGCCGACGCGCGGGCGGAGCTTGCGCTGGCGACCGCGGCGCTCCGTGGGGACCCGGAGGCCGGCCGTTTTCTGGACACCTTCCTGGATGACCAGGACCCTCGGGTCCTGGCGACGGCATTGAGGAGCGCAGCCCTGCTCGGGCGGACGGATTGCGCGCATCGCATGATCGCAGCGCTGGCGGTCCCGGGAGCCCGGTCTGCGGC
The DNA here is from genome assembly GCA_964465415.1 of uncultured Gemmatimonadaceae bacterium. GTDB lineage: Bacteria > Gemmatimonadota > Gemmatimonadetes > Longimicrobiales > RSA9 > SLCC01. The sequence continues at coordinate 11,991 of CAYXJH010000045.1, read as the reverse complement.
CCGTGAAGCGCTTGCGATGCTGGGCGACAACGCCATCGAGCCCCTGACACGGGCGTTGATGGACGAGCGGGGAGACGAGCGGGTGCGTCGAGCCATCCCCAGCGTGATGGCGCGGCTGCCGTACCAGGCGACGGTGGACGCACTCCTCCGCCTGGTCCTCGCGCCCGAGACGGACCAGCTGCTGGACTTCCGTACCCTGAAGTCACTGGGCAAGCTGCGCTCCCGCCATCCCGAGCTCGAGTTCGACCCGGACGTGGTGTTCGCGGTTGCGGAGCGCGAGGCGGCCGCCGCCAGGCGGTATGCCCGGGCCCTGGCGACGCTTGAGGGCTCGGCTGCCCACGGGTTGCTGGCGCCCGCGCTGGTCGAAGCGTGGCATGAGCGTCGGGAAGGCCTGTATCGGTGTCTCGGGCTGGTGTACCCCGCGCACGAAACCTACCGGGCATGGCTGGCCGTGTCGTCCGGTGTCCGTGCCCGCCGGGCCAATGCACTGGAGTGGCTCGAGCAAACGATGGGGACCGACGAGTACCGCAGATACGTCGATATCCTCGAGCCGGCCTCACCGCCGGTGGCCACGCGGCCGACCGACACGGACCCGTTCGCCACCCTCGAGGCCGACGGCGATTCATGGATCGCGCTGCTGGCCAGGGACAGCGCAACGAAGGACTTCAACGGGAACGGAAGCATGGAGCTCATCGAGAAGGTATTCCTGCTACAACGCGTGGACCTGCTGCAAGACGCGCGCGGCGCGCACCTGGCACTGCTGGCGTCGATCGCGGAAGAGATCGACGTGCCCGCGGGCGAGGTGTTGATCGCGCCAGGGGAACCCACGTCGGCCATGTTTGTGGTGACGCGGGGCCGCGTCACCCTGCAGGGCGTTGGCGAGCACATGGACCTGGGCCCGGAGCAGGCGTTCGGCACCTGGGCCCTGATCGACGAGAATCCCAGCCCCATCGAGGCGCGGGCCGCCGAACCCAGCCGTTTGCTGCGGATCACGCGGACCGACCTGCACGACCTGCTGGCCGATCACTCCGAGCTCGCGGTCGCCCTGCTGAGGGGGCTCGCCAGCCGCATGCGCAACATCGTCGCCTGAAGAGGCCGGAATCCATGCCCGATACTACGCAGCAGCCGACCATCTTCGTGGTCGACGACGAGGAGATGGTGGCCGTCGCCCTGCAGAGCTTCCTCGAGTTGGAGATGCCCTACACGGTGAAGCCGTTCCTGTCGCCGCTGTCGGCGCTCGAAGCGCTGGAGTCCGAGACCGCGGCCGTCATCATCGCCGATTTCATGATGCCCGGGATGGACGGCATCTCGTTCCTGCGAAAGTGCCGGGATCTTCATCCCATGGCGACGCGCATCCTTCTGACCGGGTATGCGGACAAGGAGAACGCGATCCGGGCCATCAACGAGGCCGGCCTCTACTACTACCTGGAGAAGCCGTGGAACAATGACCACCTGAAGCTGGTGGTCCGGAACGGGGTGGAGCGGTCGGCCCTGTTCAACGAGCTGGACGCCCGGGTGAGCGCCCTGGAGCACGCGAACCAGGAGCTGTACGGCATCCGGCGTCGCCTGATCCAGGCGTTCGTGTGATGGACGACACGTCGCTGGCGGAGGTGGTGAACCAGGCGAAGCTGGCGACCCTCGGCATGCTGGTCGCCGGTGTTGCGCACGAGGTCAACACGCCGCTGGGTGCCATCAACAGCAATCACGATGTGCTGCGCCGGGCGCTGGTCAAGCTCCAGGATATCCTGGAAGATGAAGTGGTGGAGCCTCACGAGCTGGACGAGGTCCGCCGCATCGTCAAGGCCGTGGATGGCATCCTCAAGGTCAACGACATCGCCGTGGAGCGCATGACCACCCTGATCCGGAGCCTGCGTACATTCGGGCGGCTGGACCGCGCGGAAGTCGACTGGGTCGACCTGCACGAGGGGATCGACGCCACGCTGGCGATCCTGGCCCACGAGACCCGGGATGTGACCGTGGAGCTGGATTACGGCGAGCTGCCCCGGGTGCGATGCCAGCCGGACCGGTTGAACCAGGTCTGGATGAACCTGACTGTCAATGCGGTGCATGCCATGCCCCACGGCGGCACGCTCCGCATCGGGACACGGGCGGACGGCGAGGATGTGAAGGTGACGTTCGCGGACACGGGCCACGGCATCGCGCCCGAGCATATCCGCCGGATCTTCGAGCCGGGCTTCACGACGAAGGCGGGTCGGGTCGGGATGGGCCTGGGCCTGCTGATCACCCGACAGGTCATCGAGCACCACCGGGGCAGGATCGACGTGGTTTCGGAGGTGGACAACGGCACGACGTTCACGGTCTCGCTCCCGGTCGCCGGGCCTTGACGGGCTACCACACGGAAGCCAGCCACCGGACCTTGCCGCTGCTGATCGCGGGCATGGTGGTCGCAGCGGTTGCCGGCCTGGCCCCCGCCCGTGCGATCGCGCAGGACTGGAACTTCATCCTGCCGATCCCGGAAATCGAAGAGCGGCTGCGCGGCGAAACGTTCGCGATCCTCGGCTGGAATGGATCGCGGCGCCCGGACGATCGGACGCAGCGCGTTCAGCTCGGATTCGCGGATGGCTCGATCATGGTGGTGAAGTGGGCGAATTCGCCACCGGGCGGCAGCCGGTTCAACAACGAGCCGCGTTACGAGCTGGGGGCGTACGAGGTCCAGAAGCTTTTCCTCGACGAGACCGAGTACGTAGTGCCACCGACGGTGATCCGGTCGTTCCCCCGGGAGGATGTCGAGGCGGAGGTCCCGGACGTGCCCCGCACCTTCCGCGACGCGGAATCGATCCTCGTCGTTCTCCAGTACTGGCTCGGCTCGGTGGCGCCCCACGGCGTCTGGGACCCGGCGCGGATGCAGAAGGACACGCTGTACGCCCGGCACATGGGCAACCTGAACGTGCTGACGTACCTGATCCATCACAGCGACTCCAACGTGGGCAACTTCCTGATCTCGGTGAACCCCGAGAGCCCGCGTGTCTTCGCCGTAGACAACGGCATCGCGTTTCGCAGTCCACCGAGCGACCGCGGCCACGAGTGGCGCAACCTCAGGGTGGACCGCGTGTCCGAACGTACGATCGAGCGGCTGCGCTCGCTGACGCAGGACGACCTGGATCGGGCCCTGTCGGTCCTGGCCGAGTTCGAGAATCGGGAGGGTGTGCTCGTGCCCGTCGAGCCCGGCGAGAACCTTGCCCGCCACCGGGGAGTACGACGGAGTGGTGCGCGCGTGCAGTTCGGCCTGACCGCATCCGAGATACGGGATATCGAGGTGCGCCGGACGCGACTCCTACAAATGGTGGATCGTGACAGGATCAGGACATTCTGAACGACGGATTCTTTCGTCTCGACGTCTCCAGCGGGGCGTCATCGCCTGTTTGGTGCTCGTCGTCCTGGGGTCCGCCCTGACGGTCAACGGGACGGAGCCGGACCTCCGCGCCGGAGGTGAGCACGGCCTGTCGGTCATACATGAAGGCGACTCGATCATCGTGCGCTGGATGACGTACGAGCCGGTGCCTGGGCTGATCGAGGCCCACCAGGGGGAGCGGCGGCTGGGCCGCGTCGAGACGCCTCCCGGGTTCGCCCATCGCGCGGCGGTGTCGGTGGCGGGCGCGGAGGATGTCACCCTCCGATACGGAGCCCTCGCGGACGACGGGGCGTTGCACGAGACGTTGGTGTCATTGGGCCTGCCGGCCCGCCAACCCGTCGTCGTGGAAGGCGTCGACTCCCTCTACGTGCTTGGAGACACGCACGGTGAGCTGGACGCCGTGATCGAGGGACTGCGCGCCGCGGGACTGGTCGATGACGGGCTCGGCTGGGCGGGCGGAACGCGCCACCTGGTGTTTGCCGGTGACCTGACGGACCGGGGCCCGGACGTGATCGGCCTCCTCTGGATGGTCTACCGGCTGGAACGGGAGGCGGCCGCGGCCGGGGGTGCGGTGCACGTGTTGCTGGGCAACCACGAGATCATGGTCATGCTGGGCGACCTGCGCTACGTGCACCCGAAGGAGCTACACATCGCCGAGTTCTATGGCGTCGACTACGACCGCCTCTTCGATGTGCGCACGTCCATCCTGGGCCGTTGGCTCGCTTCCAAGCCCGCGCTCATGCGGGTCGACCGGGTACTGATCGCGCACGGCGGACTCGGCGACCTCTATGCCGACTATGACCTGGTCGAGTTCGACGACTCCCTCAAGACGTACGCCGGCGAGGAGCTGTTCGCGCGCTGGGCGGATGAGTCGTACCTGCCGCCCATCGATTCCGCCGCGCTCGAGCGCCGCAACGATTTCTTCTGGCACCCGGAATCGGCGTTCTGGCATCGTGGTTTCGTCCAGACCGATACGCTCGACGAGCTCCTGGGTCAGGTGCTGGCCCGTATGGACAGCGACAAGCTCGTCGTCGCGCATACCGCGGTCCCGGTCATGGAGGCCAGGTACGACGGTCGGCTCATATCGGCGCATACGCCGCGTCACGGCGCCGAGATGCTCCTGCTGGTCCGCCGGGAGCACGGCTACGAGCGGTACCGCGTGTCGGCGGCCGGACACGAGCGGTTCTGACGACCCAGTCGGAGAGGGAGGATTCGCATGCGCATCGAGCCCGGACACATGGTGGCGCTGGGATACGGGAAGTACGTGCGGTCGGATCGCGTGGCCGGTCTCTCCCCCATCGAGGAGGGCCGGGGTCCCGGGCGGCGGACCTGGGTCTATCTCGACGACATCCCGGATCCGTTCGTCGCGTCCCGCTCCGACGGCGCCATCCTCCGGGACCTGGTGGACCCGGACCAGGAATCCGGTGGCCGAGGTAGGGAGCAGCGTCAGCTGCTCGAGGATATCCTGGACACGATCGACCGGCTGGATCCCGTCATTCGCCGCATCATCCGCGACCAGGCCAGGTGGGACCTGGACCGGCTGGAGGAGCGGATCCGGGACGGCCTGGGCGAAAGCTGAAGCTCGCGGTCGGACTCGAACCGACGACCTGCTGATTACAAATCAGCTGCTCTGCCAACTGAGCTACGCGAGCGAAGTACTGATCCGGCGCCACCGGAGAATACCCCTGCCTTTGCGCTAGGGTCAACGCCCCCGCCCCGTTGGTCTCTTCCCGTTCCAAGCGAGTGAGCCAGGCACAGCCGGCGCCGCAGTTGGGGATCGACATCGCCGACGCGCACAACGTGCGGGGCCAGCTGCTGGAGCCGCAGGGGTGGTCGGCTGCATCCGTCACCTGCTGGCCGACGCGGCGGGCGAGATGAGCCGATCTACCGCGCACGGCAGATCTTGTGCCCTCCCAACGGATTGGAGGTGGTGCGCCTCGACCCCCACCCTGATCCAGCACGGGGCCGAGGCTGATCCCTGGGGCGGCGGCGTCGCGGGCTAGTGGACGTCGGTCAGCGACCTGGTCTTCGCGTGTCAGGCTGAAGGCCTGGCTCCCTACCTGCGGCCCGCGCCCGCCTCGCGTAGCACGGACGCCAGCGAATCGGCGGTTGCGCGGGTGATGGGATGCTCCTCACCGAGCGTCATGCGCTGGATCGCATGCGCCTCGGCGTACGTGACCGCCGCGCGCTCGAGGGAGCCGGACCGACGATACATCGCCGCGAAACCGGCCAGATCGACCCCGACCTCCGAATGGCTGTCTCCCTGCAAGCGCCGGCGCATGTCGAGCCCTTCAATGAACAGCGGCTCGGCTTCGTCGAACCTGCGCTGCCACCCGAGCACGCTGGCCAGGTTGATCAGAGCGTTTGCGACTTCGGGATGCGCCGCGCCCCAGAGGTCTCGTCGTCTGACGAGCACTTCGCGGTACAGTCGCTCCGCCTCGTTGAAACGACCCTGTGCCAGCAGTACGTGCGCCAGGTTGGTCAACGTGCGGTGCAAGTCGTTCGGATGAAGGGCTGCCTCGCCCCGGCTGATCACGAGCGCTTCTGTCAGCAGCGCCTCCGCCTCGTCCAGCCTGCCCTGATCGCGCAACGACAGTGCGAGCATGTTCAGCGTGTGGCCGATCTGCCTCGGCAGTACGCCCGCGGCACCCCGTTGCAGTGCGAGTGCGCGACGCAGCAGCGGCTCACTCCCCGCGAGCTGGCCCTCGCCGCGCATCGCCTCGGCGAGGGCGGTGAGCGTGACACCCAGCCGCGGATCGGTCGGGCCATACTCGCGCTCCTGGATCGCGAGCACGGTATCCATCAGGCGCCGGTGCGCGTCGCTGCGGCCGAGCGCACCAAAGATGCCTCCAAGCGTCCATGCCACATCGGCACGGGCACCCGGAGCTGAGGCGAGGTCGCGATCGAGCCACTTCGCGGCGCTGTCCAGAGCGGTCGCGATCGTGATGGTGTCACCGAGGGCGACATTCGGATTGGCGAGATGGAAGATGTTGGCGAGGAACGCCGCGACCTGTTCCGCACGGTCGGCCTCGCGCCTCGCCGCGTCGCGTTCGAGATCGGCGCGCCGGGCCTGTGCCACAGAGACCGTGAGCCCAAAGAACAGTGACGTCACCGCGATTGATCCGGCCGTCACGGCGAGCCGGTGTCGACGCAACAGCCTGCGCACCCGATAGAGCGGCGCCGTGCCGCGTGCGAGCACGGGACGACCATCGAGGTAACGGCGCAGATCGTCGGACAGCGCCGCAACGGACGGATAGCCGAGTCGGGCATCCTTGCGCAGGGCTGTCAACACAATGCTGTCCAGGTCGCCGCGCAGCCAGCGCCCATCGATCGATGGGCCGATGCTCGATGGTAGCGGAGCCTCGTCTTCCACGATGGACTGCGCCACTTCGTACGCTGTCCGCCCGTTCCGGGAATGGGGCGTCTGCCCGGTGAGGAGCTCGAAGAGGATTACACCGAGCGAATAGATGTCGCTCGCCACCGTGATCGCGTCGCCCCTGACCTGCTCCGGGCTGGCATAGGTCAGGGTCATCAGTCGGGTGTCTGTCGGCGGATTCGCAGCATCGTCATCCGCATCATCGGCGAGCAATCGAGCAATACCGAAGTCGAGCAGCTTGACCTGGCCGCCCTCGGTCACCAGCAGATTGCTCGGTTTGAGATCGCGATGCACGACGAGCTTCTGGTGCGCATACTGCACGGCTTCACACGCAGCGAGCATCAGCCGGATCCGGGCTGCGATGGACAGATGATGCAGACGAGCGTACTCAGTGATCGGACGACCGGCGACGTATTCCATCGCGAACCAGGGCGCACCCTCCGCGGTGACGCCTCCGTCGAGGAGCCGGGCGATGTTCGGATGCTCGAGGCCGGCGAGGATGCGGCGCTCTTCGCGAAAGCGGCGAAGGAGGTGGTCATCGAGAGCTAGCGGGTTACGGACGAGCTTGAGTGCCACCCGCTGCTCGAACTGGCCATCGACGCGCTCGGCGAGGTAGACGGCGCCCATACCACCGTGCCCCGCCTCCGAGATGAGTCGCCACGGACCGATGAGGGCGTCAACGCCTGGCTCAAGGTCATGCGCCAGCCGCCGGACGAAAGGGGCGGCGTAATCGACGGCTGTGGCCTCGAACAGGTCTGACAGCCTATCGGTTTGCCGCTCGGGACCGGTCATGGGTCAGGTTCCAGTTCGCGGCGCAGCCACGCTTTTGCGCTCGTCCAGTCGCGGCGTACCGTGCGCGCAGTGGTGCCTGTTATGTCGGCCGTCTCCTCCTCGGTCAGACCGCCGAAGAACCTGCATTCCACCACCTGCGCCAATCGTGGCTCGATCGCGGCAAGCCGCGTCAGTGCCTGATCGAGCTCGAGCATGGTTTCCGCCCTGGACTCCGCGATCTGGGCCGACTCATCGAGGACGAGCGGCGCCATGCCGCCGCCTCGCCGGAGGCTGCGGTAGCGGCGTGCCGAGTCGACCAGTACGTGACGCATGGCTGTCGCGGCGAGCGCGAAGAAGTGACGACTTTCGACCTGGTCATCACCGCCGGATCGCGACATGCGCAGGTACACCTCGTGGACGAGCGCGGTCGTGCCGAGAGTGTGGTTGTCACGCTCGTCGCGTAGCTGACGGTGCGCGACGCGACGTAGTTCCTCGTAGACAGCAGGAAAAAAACGGTCGAGCGGGGCAGGATCGCGCGCAGACATGCTGCCGCAATATGCGGCCCGCTGTTCGCGCCTGCAACGACGCTCAGACGGTCGCGACGGCGCTTCGATCGTAACGGTCCCACTCAATTGCGCGTCGCGGTCCATGGGCCGGTGAGCGACAGATTGCCACCGACGGACGAGGCGATCCGGATCGTCGCGCTCCCGCCCATCGAGTTGTCGCCGGTGATCGAGCCCGCTATCAGCCAGTTACCCGCGTTGGTATCGAACTCGAAGCTCACGTCCGTGCCGGTGTGGACGAGGTTCTTTATGGTCGAGTTGGTGGTGAAGTTGCCGGTCGTCGAGCCGAAGGACGCCGCGCATGTGACGTTGCCACCACCCGGCGAGAACCGGGTGCCCGTGAGCACGTCGTTGGTGCGCTCGAACGTCAGTGTGACGTTCGTCACCGTGCAGGTGACGGTGCCGTCCGTCGCATTGTTGACGCGCCACTGCCATGCGCCGACGATATCAAAGTCGGCAGACGGCCCGGAAGGACCGTCGTCACCGCACGCGGTGACGGCGAGAGCAAGTATGACGGCCGCGACGGCGGGGGCGCGGCACCGAGAGTAGCTCATCATGGTGGACTCCTCGGCAGCTCAGCTGCCCGTTCGACGTTCAAGAACCCACGCCCAGCCCTGCCACAGGAAACCGAAATCCTCGTAAGAGCCCTCGATCAATGCGTCCTGTTCTGTAGGGCGCAATCTGCGGCTCGAAGCGGACATGACGGCTGCGGCTTACCCCTCCTGCGGATCGATAGGGTTGTAGGACGGAGGACGAACTGAAGAAGCAGAGGGGCGGGGAGTGACACCGCGGCCGAAAACCGGCTAGAACTCCTGCGTGAGCCGCACTGCCCGGAATGGCCTCAAGGGGTTCTGGCCTTGCGTGGAGGATCGGCGGAATTGCCGTGTGCTTACAGTCTCCGGGTGGGCGCCTCGGTCACCCGGAGCGGACGCCGCCTCCCGCTAGCTTCCAGCGGGCTCCCTGCGGTGTATCCTCGACGACGACGCCGGCGCCCACGAGCTCGTCGCGGATCGCATCGGCGCGGGCGAAGTCACGCTCTTTCCTGGCTTGTTGCCGGTCGGTCAGCTTCTGCTCGACCCACGCGGCGAGCTCGGGATCAGGCCCCGCATCGCGGCGGGCGAGCTCCAGGATGCCGAGGACGTCGTCCATCGACCGGAGCGCGTGGCGGGTCTTATCGAGGTCGTCCGGCGCCACGTGGTCGAGCCGATCAAGGGAGGCGTTGGTCTGGCGGATGAACGTGAAAAGCGCGCCGAGGGCGGCGGGCGTGTTGATGTCGTCGTCCAGACCGCGCTCGAACGCGGCCAGCGCGACGTCGGCGTGGGCCGCCAGATCGGACGCCGGCGCGTCCGCCGACGCGGTGACCGCGTCGATACGATCAGCGAACTCGGTGATCCGGCGGACGGCGGCGCGGGCGTCGTCCAGCGCCTCGAACGAGAAGCTCAGTTCCTTGCGGTAGTGGGCCGACAGGAGCAGGTAGCGAACCACGACAGGCGGATAGCCCGCCGCCAGGACGTCCGCCAGGCGAACCACGTTGCCCCTGGATTTGGACATCTTCTCCGTGTCCATCATGAGGTGTCGGGCGTGGAGCCAGACGCGGACGAACGGCTTGCCCGTGGCCCCTTCGGACTGGGCGATCTCGTCCTCGTGGTGTGGAAAGACCAGGTCCTCGCCGCCGGTGTGGATGTCGAACGTCTCACCGAGCTCGGCCATGCTCATGGCGGAGCACTCCAGGTGCCAGCCGGGCCGGCCTGCGCCCCACGGGGCCTCCCACACGGCCCCGACCTCGCGATCCGCGTCCTTCGCGCCCTTCCATAACGCGAAATCCCGCGCATCCCCCTTCTCGTACTCGTCCGCCGCGACCCGTTCGCCGGAGCGGACCTCGTCCAGCGGGATACGGGAGAGCTTGCCGTAGTCGGGGAACGACGAGATGCGGAAAAACACCGATCCGTCCCCCGTCCGGTAGGCGTGACGTTTGTCCAGGAGACGCTCCACGAGACCGGTCATGGCCGGGACATGGTCCGTGGCCCGCGGGTAGGCGTCGGCGGGACGGATTCCGAGCTGATCGATCTCGGAGAGGAACCCGTCGACATAGGGCGCGACGAAGTCGCGGATCGCCAGACCCTCTGCGCGCGCCCGCTCGATGATCTTGTCGTCGACGTCGGTGAGGTTCATGACGAACCGCACGTCGAACCCCTTCCACTCCAGGTACCGATGGAGCACATCGTTGAACAGGAAGGTCCGGTAGTTCCCGATGTGAGGAAGCTGGTACACGGTCGGCCCGCACGCGTAGATCCCGACGCGGCCTTCGCGGAGCGGCTGGAACGGTTCGAGGGTGCGGGAGAGGGTGTTGTAGAAAGTCAGCTGGCTCACGCGGACTCCTCCGCTGGAACAACGGGAATCTCGGCCGGGTTCTGCTCGGGTCCCCAGTACAGGGTGCGATGGGGAAACGGGATCTCGATGCCTTCGGCGTCGAACCGCTTCTTGATCCGCCGGCGGTACTGGCGACCCACATCCCACTGCTTCAGGGGCAATGTCTTGAACATGACGCGGATGGTGACGGCGGAATCGTCGAAGCGTTCCACACCTGGCACCACCGGCTCCTCGACGAGGAGCGGCGCCCATTCCGGGTCTTCGTACATCTTCATGGCTTCGTCGAGCATGACGTCGATGACGCGATCCACGTCTTCCTTGTAGGCCACGCCGATCTCGAGGACCGCCCGCGACCAGCTCTTGGTCATATTGCTGAGGGTGTTGATATGGCCGTTCGGGATGATGTGGACGACCCCGTGGACGTCGCGAAGGACCAGCGTGCGCAGCGTGATCTTCTCGACGAGCCCCGCCGTCTCACCGACCCTCACCACGTCGCCCACCGCGAACTGGCCTTCGGCGAGCATGAACGCGCCCGAGATCAGGTCCTTCATGAGGGACTGGGCGCCGAACGAGATGGCGAGCCCGAGAACGCCCACACTGGCCAGCAACGGGCCGATGGGGATGAAGGTGTTCAGGATCGTCAGGATGGCGATCCCGGCGATCACCATCAGCCCGATGTTGTTGAGCAAGCTCGCGAGCGTCTGCGCCCGCTGCTCCCGAAGGCGCTTCCGTACCAGGTCCGTCTCGTCGACGTCTCGCTGGAGGCGCCGCGTGAATACCCGGATCCCCCGAAACGCGACCACGGCGAGGAAGACGATGAAGGCGATGCGGAGCAGGTTGAGCGTCGCCGGCGCCAGGAGCACGTCCGTCCACTCGAGCTCGCGCAGCGCCTCGACGTGGGCGCGGATCGTATCCACCGCGTCGCCGGGCGCTTGCAGAACCCCGGCGTCGTGGGCGTCGACCGCGGGCTCCTGGAGCATCAGCGCAGGACGCGAACCTGGGATAGACGCCAGCTGGTGCCCTCCCTGACGAGGCCGAGGAAGACCGTGGTCCGGGTGGGGACCATGCTGCCCCGGGGCCGCAGCTCCCAGGTGAGCTCGCCGAATGCGGCGCGATCCGTGCCCGTCACCCGGGAGGTCATGCTCGAACGGACAGAAACGGTTTCCTGATCAGCGAACAGGTGGCGGAATGCGGCGGCCGCCTTGCGACCCGAGACTCTCCCCAGCGATGCGCCGTGGACCTCGATCTCGATGCCCCGGTTGGCGGCGAAGCCGGCCAGGGCCGATGCGTCCCCGCGCGACCACATTGCCGCGACGCTGTCCAGCATCCGGGACAGGTCTTCCTGCGCCGCGACCGGCGCGGCGCCCAACAGCCCGAGCAGGACCGCCCAAACGAGAGCCCTCCTCACCGGGCGGGCTCCTCGCCGTCCTGGAGGCCGACCTCGCCGAGGAGTCGCTGGAAGGCGGCGTATGGGTCCTCGGCGGCATAGACCGGGCGGCCGACCACGAGGTAGTCCGCGCCGGCGCGCGCCGCTTCCG
>CAYXJH010000044.1:0-15750 GCA_964465415.1 uncultured Gemmatimonadaceae bacterium | reverse complement strand
CGCCGGCGCGCGCGCGGTCGGCCGCCAGGCGCGTGGCCGCCCACACGTCCAGCACGTTGTTGCCGTCCACCGACGCGCCGTGGACCCCGTACATCCGGGGCCAGGCCTCGAAATCGCCGCGTTGATGCTGGTCCAGGCGGGTTCCCAGAGCCACCTGGTTGTTCTGGATCACGATGATCGCCGGCACTCGTTGGACGGCGGCCAGGTTCATCCCTTCATGGAACGCCGATGTCTTGGTCGCGCCGTCGCCCACCCATGTCAGCGCGACCCGATCCTCGCCACGCTGCAGGAACGCCAGCGCCACGCCCGCGATCACCGGCACCATGTCGCCTACGTGGGAGATGGGCGCGATCACGCCGTGGCTCAGGTCACCGAAATGCAGGTCACGGCCGGCCGTGGAGCTCGATAGGGTCGCGAACACGCCATGGAACACCGCGTCCAGAGGCATCCCCATCTCGAACAGCGCGCCCGCGTTGCGGATCATGGGCGCGATCACGTCACGGTCCCGCTCCAGCGCGTGCACACATCCCACCGTGACGGCCTCCTCACCCGTGCCGAGCCACGCCTTCGATAGCACGCCCTGCCGAACCCACCGCTTCAGCGCCACATCGTGGACCCGCGTTCGGACCATGCCCGCGTAGAGATCCAGCATCGCATCCTCGGCCAGCGCCTCCACCAGAGCGCGCCGGTCCGCATCCCGGTCCAGACACTGCGCGAACGCGTCCACTAGCGCAGGGTCCGGCGCCCAGCCCACGTACTCCGGGGGGTCGAACGGCGGGTATCGCTTCAACGCGGTCAGGATCGAGGGGCGGACGAGGCCGGGACTGCCTGGGCGCGCCGGGACTGCTGGACGGACTTCTGGACGGCGCGTCCGATCCTCGCCGCCATGACGTCCAGTTGGGAACGGGAGGGGACCTGTGCGCCGGAGCGCGGAAGCTGAAGCTCGAAATGCTCCCCCGCCCGCACCGGGATCATGTGCAGGTGGAAATGCTCCACGTCCTGACCACCAGCGCGGCCGTTTGCGCTGAATATGTTCAGCGCCGCCGCGCCAGCGGCATCGCGCACCCCGGGCGCCAGCTGCTGCGCCACCTCGAGACAGTGCGCGGCCAGCGAACCGGGGATCGAGAACAGGTCCGCATGGTGCTCCCGGGACACCACCAGCACGTGGCCGGGACTGGCCGGCTGGATGTCCATGAACGCCAGGCTGCGGTCATCCTCGTACACGATACTGACCGTCTCCTCACCGGCGATTATCCGACAGAAGACACAATGCTCGTTCATGGCGGGCTCACTCCTTCGGCTCTAGATTGCCCCGGATGAACGACGGCGCCCCCGCTCCCCGGGAAGAGACGGCGAAGGGTCAGCCCGCGCAAGAATCGGGCGACGGCTTCCGTGCCGAGCTTCCCCTCGCCATCCTGGAATCGGTCCGACAGCACGACCGGCCGGCCGAGGTCCTGGAGGACGAGGATCTGACCGCCAGTCTGCCCCGGCGACTCGGACTGACCGGAGTGGTCGACAGCCAGATCCACCGCTACAGGGTTTCGCACAAGCGAGGCGAGCGCGTGTCCGCCGACCAGGTCGGGGACCTGCTGCGCCTGGTACTGAGACGGCCCGACAGCGAGCCGATCCTCCGGGAAGCCGGCCATGCGCTCGCGCGCGATCACGCACGGAGCCCGATCCGCCGCATCGGTGCGATCGGCAGGTACCTTCCCGCTTCCCTCAAGCTGCGCGGCGCCAGCCGCAGCGTTCGCCGCCTGCTCCGTCGGATCGGCGGCGGGGCGACCGTGCGAGTCGAGCGCACCCCCTTCCGCGTCGAGATCGACAGCCCGGTCACCGCCCGCGTGGACCGCTGGGGCGTTGCCTGCGTCCTCTACGGCGCGGCGATCGAGCATGCGGTGCAACAGGCTGTCGGAGCCACACCACACGTGGAGCACGTGAGTTGCGAGTCGAAGGGGCAGGACGTCTGCGCGTGGACGGTCGCCTGGTGAACCCGGCAATAGGCGCCGGGGTGGCGCGCCGCCACGACCCTACTCGTCCTTGTCCTTACCGATCCCCGCAGCGTCCAGGAGCTTCCGCCGGATCTGGCCGTTGAACGTGTCCCACTTCAGCTTCATGTGATCCGCGTCGTTCACGCCTTCCAGGAAGCCGATCGGGATCTCGAAGCCGCCCGCGCCCTCCCGGCCGCCCCCGTAATAGCGTCCCCGGAAATCGCTTCCCAGCGCGCTCTTGAGGAACTGGTCCACATCCATCGTGACCTTGCTGGTCCGGACGCTCCCCACCACCATCTCCCGCTCGCCCTCGCCCTGGACGATTCCGTAGCAGATGGCCGTGTGCACGTTCTCTTCGGTGATCAGGAAGTCGGCTGCCTGGGGGATGGCATCCCGGTCCGCATGGCGCAGGTGTCCCACGCCCGCCAGGCTGTAGCCACCTTTCACCAGCCGACCGCTCAGCGCCGTCTCGATCACATCCATGGTCCCCCGTGAGCGCTGGACCCGCATGATGGACTCCAGCAGCTCCGGATCCATCAGGCGGCTCAGGTACGCCGCAGCCAGCAGCTCGTCGGCGCCTGCACGGACCAGGCCCCCCGTCTCGGTCCGCAGCCCGTGCACGAGGGCGGTGGCCAGGTTGATGTGACCCTGCTGGTCCGGCTCCAGCGTGAGCACTTCTCCGCTCCGCAGGTAGTCCGTGACGATCGTCGCGGCAGCACCCACGGGCCGAACGTCCGTGAACTCCGGCTGGAGGATGCCCTGCGGCGCGTGATGGTCAATGACGGCCAGTGCCGGGATCCGATGCTCCTCCAGCCGGTCCGTGAGGCGCGTGGTCGTGCCCTGGTTGTCGATGTAGATCGCGCCATCATAACGCGCCAGGGGCAACGACTCGGTGAACCGGAGCAGATTGATCGACAGGATATGGACGAGCGCCAGGTTCTCCTGGTGGCTGATCCGCCCCTCGTACACGATCTCGGCCTCGATGTCGTGGCGCGCCGCCATCATGCGATACGCCATGGCCGAAGAGATCGCGTCCGGGTCCGGAAAGTCCTGGAGCGCCACGATATGGACCTCACCCCGATGCGACTCCAGGAACGCCGCGAACGCGCGCGCCCTGGCATCGTCGCCGAAGTGCGGCGCGAGGTCCAGCATGTGCCTCGTGGGTGTTTCCGTAGCCGGCATCATCTTCTCGATCGTTGCCTGTTCGACCCGGCGGATTGCGAAGGCTGTGCCAGGACCACCTCAGCCTGCCGCGCCGGCGTCGGGTTGGAGCCGGCTCGCCGCCGCGGATTGGCTCCCCTCCGCATGCCCCACCTCCGGTCGGTTCTCGCCGCCGGCCGGGTCGCTCGGCACGTCCATCAACGCACGCAGCTCATCGCGGCTGATCACTTCCCGCTCCAGCAACTGCCTGCTCAGCCGCTCCAGCAGGTCACGGTCCGCGCTCAGGATCTGGCGCGCCCGCTCCCTTACCCCCTGTACCAGGCTGCGCACCTCCTCGTCCATCGCCCGCGCCGTATCCTCGCTGTACGTACGCTCCTGCGGCCAACCGCCCTCCGCACCGTGCAGGAACGACCGTCGCTGCTTCTCGTAGCTGACGGGCCCCAGCGTTTCGGACATGCCATAATGGCGGATCATGCTCCGCGCCAGGTCACCGACCCGCTCCAGGTCATTCACCGCGCCGGTGGAAACCTCTTCGAAGACGATCTCCTCGGCGACCCGGCCGCCCATCAGCACGGCCATGCGATCGAGCAGCTCCGACCGCTGGAGAAGGAAGCGTTCATCCTCGGGCAGTTGCTGGGTGTAGCCGAGCGCGCCGACCCCGCGTGGGATGATGCTGATCTTGTGGACCGGGTCCGCGTGCTCGACGCGTTCGGCGACGATGGCGTGGCCGGCCTCGTGGTAGGCGACGATTTCCCGTTCCTTCTCGTTCACCAGGCGGTTCTTCTTCTCGAGTCCGGCAATGACCCGATCGATGGCCGCGTCCAGGTCCTCCATCCCGACCTCGGTCTTGTCCTTCCGAGCGGCCAGGAGCGCCCCCTCGTTCAGGAGGTTGGCCAGGTCGGCACCGACGAACCCGGGTGTGCGCTTCGCGAGGATGGTCAGGTCGACGTCCTTGGCCAGGCGTATCTTGTTGGCGTGGACCCGGAGGATCGCCTCCCGCCCTTGCCGGTCCGGTTGGTCGACCACGACCTGCCGGTCGAATCGTCCCGGCCGCATGAGCGCCGGGTCGAGGATCTCGGGGCGGTTCGTCGCCGCCATGATGATGACGCCGGTCTTCGGATCGAACCCGTCCATCTCCACCAGGAGCTGATTCAGGGTCTGCTCCCGCTCGTCGTTTCCGCCCATGGGCCCGCCCGCCCCGCGCGCCTTGCCCAGCGCGTCCAGCTCGTCGATGAAGACGATGCACGGCGAGTTCATCTTCGCCTGCTCGAACAGGTCCCGCACTCGCGAGGCCCCGACCCCAACGAACATCTCGACGAACTCCGAGCCGTTCATGGAGAAGAACGTCACACCGGCCTCCCCGGCGACCGCCCGAGCGATCAGGGTCTTGCCCGTACCGGGCGCCCCCGCCAGGAGCACGCCCTTCGGGATCCGGGCGCCGAGGCGGTGGAACTTCTTCGGCTCCTTCAGGAACTCGACGATCTCGACCAGCTCCTGCTTCGCCTCATCGGCGCCCGCGACATCGTCGAACGTCACGCCCGTCCCGTCCTCGCCCACCAGCTTCGCCCGGTTCTTACCGACCTTCATCACACCGGAAGCCGGGTTCATCCGCCGAAGCATCCAGATCCAGAAAAGGACCAGAAGGCCGAGCGGCAGCAGCCAGAACAGCGCCGGCCCGAGCCAACTCTCGGCCGCAGCGTCATACTCCACCCCGTACTCCTCCAGCAGCGGGATCAGGGCGTCATCGCCCTCCACTCGCACCGATGTCCACGCATCCGGGGGGTCCTCCACGGCGGCTGTATCCGGAACCGCCGTGATCCGCTGCCCCCGGAACCGGACCTCCTGGACGTGGCCGGCCGCGATCCGCTCCTTCAGCTCGCTGTACGTGACCTCGGCCGTATCCTGTTGGCCCATCAGCAGGTTCAGCCCCAGCAGCAGCATGAACGCCACGAGGAAGTAGAACAGCGTGAACCGCGCACGCTGCGCCTTAGAGCGACGGCGCCGATCGTCCTTCGGTCCACGACGCTCCGGCCCCTTCGGCCCGGCGGCGCGCTTTCGCCGATCGTCCGGTCCGTCCCTGCGATTCTCCGGCGTGGGTGTCATGCCACCCTCGAAGGCAAAGAGCATACCGAGACACCGGACGCGAGAAGCGAGACGCGAGACACGGGACGCCGGACACGAGACGCGGGGCGCGGCCTGGTCCGAGATGGCGTGATGAGCCCGGCGGGGCTCCTGTTGTGCTGGCGTCATCTTCCATCATACTTTCGACCTTCACCCTTCTCCGACCGTACCGAGTCTTCGGGGACCCTTGCGAGCGATTCGTTTCCACTATCGCCCGGCGCGCTACCTTCTGACCCGGGCGATGTCGGGCCGCATTTCGGCCGCTGGGGCCGGACCCCTGGGGTTCGTGCGCCTGGACCGGGTCGATGAGATTCCGCTCCCTGGCGAGGACTGGGTCCGCCTGGTGCCCCGGCTGAGCGGGATCTGTGGCAGCGATCTCGGCGTGATCACGGCGCACGAGTCGTTCACGCTCGAGCCGTACGGTGCCTATCCGTTCACGTTCGGCCACGAGATCATTGCCACCATCACGGAGGTCGGCTCGGCGGTCGAGGGATGGGCCGAGGGGGATCGGGTCATCGTGAACCCCATGTTCTCCTGCCGGCAGAAGGGGCTCGACCTGTGCGCGGCGTGCGATCGAGGAGAGTACGGGCTGTGCCGGCGCGCAGCCGACGGCACGGGCGGAATCACGGGATTCAGCCCATTGACGGGAGGTGGCTGGAGCGATGCCCTCGTGGCGCACCAGTCCCAGTTGTGGCCCCAGGGCGAGCTCCCGGACGATGTGGCGCTGCTCGCGGACCCCTTCGCGTCGGCGTTGCGGGGTGTGCTGCTCGAGCCGCCGGGGGCCGGCGATGTGGTGCTGGTTTTGGGCGCGGGCACGATCGGCCTGCTCACGATCCGGGTCCTGCGGCTGACCGGCTGGGGTGGGACGATCGCCGTTTCCGCACGATACGGTTTCCAGGCCCGTCGGGCGGTCGAGGCGGGTGCGGACCTTGTGCTGGACACTCGGGACGCGCTCTATGATTGGGCGTCGTCGCTGCCCGGCGCTACGCTGTTGAAGCCGACCCTCGCGGCCCGGTACGTCGAGGGCGGTCCCTCGCTCGTCTATGATACGGTCGGCGCCGCCGGCACGATCCGTGACGCGCTCTCGCTCACGCGCGAGGGCGGGCGTATCGTGGTGACCGGCGCGGCGGCCCGGGCCACGCTGGATCTGACGCGACTCTGGCACCGGCAGATCCGGATGACGGGCGTCATGGCGTATGGCCCCGTCGAGCTGCGGGGCCGATCGATGGATATCTTCGATGCAACGCTGGAGCTGGTCCGGGCCGAGGAGCCCGGCGGGCTCGGCCTGCTCACGCATACGTTCGACCTGGAGGAGTATCGTGACGCCATCACCGTCGCGCTCTCAAAGCGGGACCATGAAAGTATCAAGGTTGCGTTCCGCCCCGGCTGACGGTCTGGCGGAATACACCCGGGATCCGTTCCGCGGGTACTTCGACGGGCGACCCGTGGACGAGCTGATCGAGCCGGGCTCGCTCCTGGACACCGATGGGGTGCGCCAGTGGTTCGACCTCTTCCATCGCGGCCTCCCACATTCCCTGTACACCTACCAGTTGCCGCTGGCGCGAGCCGCGCGGCCGGAGTCGGCCGCGTTCGATCGGGAGCTGCTCATGTTCTCGTCGTACAGCTATCTAGGCCTGATCGGCGACGCGCGGATCGCCGACCAGGTCGAGGCGGCTGTGCGGCGATATGGCACGTCGACGGGCGGTGTCCGACTCCTGACCGGCACTCTGGAGCTGCACCACGAGCTGGAAGACGAGCTGGCCAGCTTCCTCGGCGCCGAGGCGGCGTCGGTCTTCAGCTCCGGCTACGACGCCAACGTGGCCGCCATCACGTCGCTGTTCGGGGCTGGCGACTGGGCGATCCTCGACCAGTATGCTCATCGCAGCATCCAGGACGGCTGCCGCATGGCCGGCTGCGAGGTGAGGCCATTCCGCCACAACGACCTCTCGGACCTGGAGCGCCGTTTACGCCAGGCGCGCCACCGTGGCGTGGACCGGGTCCTGATCGCCGTCGACGGCGTATTCAGCATGGATGGAGATCAGGCACCCCTCGCGGGAATCATCGAGCTCAAGGATAAGTATGGCGCGTTCCTGCTTCTGGACGAGGCGCACGCCCTGGGCGCCACGGGTGAGACCGGGCGGGGCACCTGTGAGGCGCAGGGCATCGATCCGCGCAGCATCGACCTCATCACGGGCTCCCTGTCCAAGGGAATTCCATCATCCGGCGGCTTCGTGGCAGGCGCGCACCCCTTGAAGATCTACATCCAGCACGGCTCGGCGCCGTACATTTTCAGCGCTGCGCTCACACCGGCGAACGCCGCAGCGGCCCTCGCCGCGCTCCGCATCCTCCGCGCCGACCCCTCGCTCATGGCGAGCGTGCGGGAGAACACCCGGCGGTTGCGTGACGGCGTCATCGCCCGGGGGCTGGACGCCGGCGCCAGCGACTCGCCGGTCGTGCCGCTGATCCTGGGCGACGAGTGGCGAGCGTACACCTGGTCCCGGGGCATGCTCGAGCAGGGCGTGTTCGTCTCCGCCGTCGTGTATCCAGCGGTGGCTCCGGGGATGGCCCGGCTCCGCCTCTGCGCCACCGCCGCCCATCGCCCGGAGCATTTCGAGCACCTGTTCGCCGCCATCGACGATCAGATCGCGGCCGAGAGCTAGAAGGCCGTGGAGCAGCTGGGCAGTCGCCCGGGCGGAGGGGTGGACATCGTTGCCGTCGACACGGGCGGCACCTTCACGGATGTCGTTGCGGCGGTGAGCGGACGGGTCATGGTGCTCAAGATACCGTCGACCCGTGCCGACCCTGCCCGCGCCGTGCTGGACGGCGTCGCACGGATCCTGCCCGCCGGGACGCCCTACACCCTGGTCCACGGCTCGACCGTCGCGACGAACACGCTCCTCGAAGGCACCGGCGCACGCGTCGCGCTGGTGACGAACCGTGGGTTCGAGGACATCATCGAGATCGGGCGGCAGAACCGGCCGCAGCTGTACGCGGTCGTCGGCCACCGCCCACCGCCTCTGGTCGCGCGGGAAGACCGGCACGGAATCGCCGGCCGCATCGGACCGGACGGCAGCGCGGAGGCTGCTCTCGACCCGTCCGAGCTGGAGCACCTGGCTGAGCGGCTGGCCAATGCCGAGGCCATCGCGATTGCCCTGCTCCACAGCTACGCCGAGCCCGAACACGAGGCGAGGGTGGCCGCCGCCCTTCGCCCCCTCGGCGCGCCGGTCTCCCTCTCTTCGGTGATCCTGCCCGAGTATCGCGAGTACGAGCGGACCGCCACCACGGTCGTGAACGCGTACATCACCCCCGCCATGGACCGCTACCTGGGCCGCCTCGAAGAGGATGCCGGCGCCACGCGGATCCGGATCATGGGCTCCAACGGCGGCGCCATCCCCGTCGCCCGCGCTCGCGGTGAGGCCGTGCACACGGTGCTCAGCGGCCCGGCCGGTGGAGTCATGGGCGCCCTTCGGGTCGCCGCGGACTCCGGGGTGCGAGACATCGTAACGTTCGACATGGGCGGGACATCCACCGACGTCTCCCTCTGCCCTGGCGCCCCGCTTCACACTCGCGAACTGACAATAGGCGGCGTGCCCGTGGCCGTGCCGGTCATCGACATTCACACCGTGGGAGCCGGCGGCGGCTCCCTCGCCGACATCGACGCGGGCGGCGCCTTGCGCGTCGGTCCCCGCAGCGCCGGGGCCGAGCCCGGTCCCATCTGTTACGGCCGCGGAGGCCGCCGCGTCACCGTGACGGATGCCAACGTGTGGCTCGGTCGTCTTCCGATCGGGGCCTTCCTGGGCGGCGAAGCGACGCTCGACCGTGGCGCCATCGCGGCGCCCCTGGCCGAGCTGGCCGATCGCCTCGGGGCGACCCTGGAGGATGCGGCGGAGGGCATCCTGGCGGTGGTCGACACCGCCATGGAGGGCGCCCTGCGGGTCATCAGCGTCGAGCGAGGGCACGATCCGGCGAGCTTCACCCTCGTGGCGTTCGGTGGCGCGGCGGGGCTGCACGCAGCGGAGCTCGCCACACGTCTCGGTATCCCCCGGGTCCTGGTGCCGCCGGACCCGGGCGTGCTGTCTGCGCTGGGCATGCTCGTGTCACCCGTCCGCAAGGACGTCTCCCGCTCCGTGATGCTACGCGGGGGCAAGGCCGATCCCGCGCGGGTCGAGACAATTCTGGCCGAGCTCGAGGTTGCGGCCCGATCCGCCATGACCGCGGAAGGCGTCGCCTCCAGCGACACTTCGATCGAGCGATGGGCAGACGCGCGTTACGCCGGCCAGAGCTTCGAGCTCACCGTACCCGCCGACCGGTGGGAGGACGCGTTCCACCGCGCCCACGCGGACCGCTACGGGTTCGACCGGCGAGACGCGGAGCTGGAGCTGGTGACGCTGCGCGTCCACGCGACAGGCCCGAGCCCCGCCCTGCCATCTCGCCGCCCGACGGCTATGCCGGGCCCTGGCCAGAGCCGACAATCCGTCCGCTACCGGGGACAGGACCTCGACAGCACTGCCGTCCGGAGAGAGGCCCTCGAGCCCGGCGCGCTCCTGGACGGCCCGGCGATCGTCCACGAGTACAGCGCGACGTTCTGGCTGCCGCCCGGCTGGCGCGTGGAGCTGCTCGAGACGGGCAGCCTCTCCGCCGTCCTGGAGACCTTCCCCACCACGACGGCCACGCCCCGCAGTTGAGCGAGGGCAGGCACCGCCGTTACTATTGCGAGCCTGCTGAATGAGACTCCTGGAGACCCTCTCTGGATGAATCAGACGACCACACCCGCAACGGGCCCCGCCGACGGTACGCCACTCGTCGACGATGCGCGTTACGCTCCGCCCTACCTGGCCGCGGCCATCGCCGGGGCCGCGGTCTGGGCCCTTTATGCCATAACGCTGGCACCGACCACCGCGTTCTGGGATACCAGCGAATATATCGCTACCGCCCACATCCTCGGGATCCCACACCCGCCCGGGAACCCCACGTTCGTCGTGCTGGCCCGGGCCTGGGAGCTCTTTCTCGCCCCCTTCGGCCTCTCGACGGCCGTTCGCATCAACCTCTTCAGCGCGACCATGGGCGCCGTCGCGCATGGCTGCTGGTTCCTCGTCTCACACCGGGTCGCCGCGTACTTCAGCCCGGACCCGCGGATCCGCATGGTTGGCGCGGCCCTCGCCGTCCTCGTCAGCGCCACCGCGTTCACCGTCTGGAGCCAGTCCAACGTCAACGAGAAGGTCTACACCATTTCCCTCGCGACCATCGCGCTCCTCAGCTGGCTCGCGTTCCACTGGCGGGACAACATCGGGCAGGGCAAGGACGACAACCTGATCCTGCTCATGATCTTCATCCTGGCGCTGTCGGTGGGCAACCACCTCATGGCGTTCCTCGCCGCGCCGGCCCTGCTCGTGTTCATCCTGCTCGTCGAGTCCCGGACCCTGGTGAATTGGAAGCTGTACGCGTTCGGGGCGCTCGTCGCGCTCGTCGGACTCTCGATCCACCTCTTCCTGCCTTTGCGGGCATCGCTCGGGCCGATCATCAACGAGGCCGACCCGAGCACGTGGCAGGCGCTGATGGACTCCCTCGCGCGCCGGCAGTACGACAAGCCGTCCGTCTTCTCCGATCCGACGAATCCGGCCCTGCCGCGGAGCTTCTCTTTGGTTTTCGCCCAGATCGGCAACTACGTCCAGTACTTCGACTGGCAGTGGGGTCGGTCGGTGGCCGGATCCGATACGTTCTTCGGCGGAATCCGCCCGCTCCTGACCCTCGTGTTCCTGGCCCTCGGTGGGTACGGCGCCCTGGAGCACTTCCGTCGCGACCGCACCAGCTGGTGGTTTGTCGCGATCCTGTTCGCGACCGTGTCGCTCGGGCTGGTGGGCTATCTCAACTTCCGATACGGGTACACGTACCCCATCCCCGGCGGCGGCACCATGGAGATGCGCGAGGTCCGGGAGCGCGATTACTTCTTCATTGTCAGCTTCAGTATGTGGGGCCTCTGGGCCGGGCTCGGGATCTTCGCACTCTGGCTCCGCCTCGCGGATGTCCTGGCCCGACAGCGTGAGGCCCTCCCCCGCGGGCGGGGGCGCCTCTCGATGGCATCGCCAATTCTCCTGCTCGCCCTCCTGCCGGTCATCCTCAATTGGAGCTATGCCGACCGGTCGAGCGATTATGCCGCGCGAGACTGGGCATACAACCTCATCATGAGCGTCGAGCCCTACGGCGTGCTCTTCACCAACGGCGACAACGACACCTTCCCGCTGTGGTACATCCAGGAAGTCGAGAAGGTGAGACGGGATGTGACGGTGATCGTGATGAGCTACCTGAACACGCCGTGGTACGCGCGTCAGATCCGACAGCTGACCCAGCCGTGCCCGGAGGGCGTCGATCCCCTGGCGGACCCCACGCTCATCACCTGTCAGCGCCCGTTCCAGCCCGAGAACCAGGCGGAGTTCTACGCAGCGCACCCATCGGCCCCGGCCCCGGAGACCGGGCGAGTCCCGCTGGAGGGTGTGGCGCCGACGGTCAACGAGTGGCGGCCGCCGACCCGGTCGATCATACCCATGTCCGAGGCGAGGATCGACTCGATCCCGTACCTGTACGCCACGAACCCGTACAACTTCATGATCCAGGAGCCGCTCCAGGTACAGGCGGCGGACCTGACATTCACCGTGCCGGGCGGCCGGGTCCTCATGCCGTCGGACGTGTTCCTGCTCAACATCATCCAGTCATCGCTGGGAGACCGGCCCATCTATTTCGCGACCACTACCCAGGCGTACGAGCGGATCGGGCTCCGGGAGCACCTCGTTCGGCAGGGGCTGGCGCTCAAGGTCCACAACGGAGAGCTCCACCCCGACCCCGAGCGGGGTCTCTATCCGATGCCGGAGATGATCCAGGTGCCTGAGCGGGTCCTCGACCTTCCCCGCACCGACGCCCTGCTCCGGGACGTGTTCGTCCACCGGGGTGGCATTCCCGATGATTGGCGCTTCTGGCCCGAGCCGTCCACGACCAACATTCCCTGGTACTACGTCTTCGCCCACTACTCGGCGTATGCCGTCCACATGGTGCTCGGCAACGAGGAGGAAGCTGCCAGGCACCTCGATCGGTTCGATGCGTGGAGGCGTCTGGGCGAGTCCTAGGACACCGACCGGTCAACCCCGCTCTCGGCGCAGCCCTCATCATCGGCGCCGCCGCGCTGTGGGGTAGCCTCGGCATATTCGGACGACTGGCGTTCGCCCACGGGGCCTCCCCCCTTGAGGTCGGCTCGGTCCGCGCGGCCCTGGCGTTCCTCGGCGTCCTGCCCCTGGCCCTGCTCCGCGCTGGGCGGGCTGACCGTCCACGTGTGACCGCTCGCGACCTCCCGCTCATCATCGGATACGGCCTCGTCGGCGTCGCGTTCTTCTACTACGTGTACCTGGCCGCGATCGAGAGGCTTCCCCTCGCCGTCGCCGCCGCGCTTCTCTACACGGCTCCCGCCTTCGTGGTCGCCATGGCGTGGGGGCTCCGGTGGGAGCCGGTCCGACCTCGCCGGCTCCTCCCCCTGGTGTTGGTGCTCCTCGGCGCCTTCCTCGTGACCGGCGCCTTCCGGGCGTTGACGGACGTGGACGCCTTCGGCGTGGCCGCCGGTCTGGCCAGTGGATTCGCGTACGCGGTCTTCACCGTCCTCGGGAAGCGGATCCGGCGACGCTACGACGTGCTGACGACCATCCTCTTCGCGTACGGGATCGGTGCCCTGGCCCTGGCGATCGTGGCCCCGCCGTGGGACGTCTTCGTGCGATATCCCGGGGCCACTCGCGTGCTCATCCTCATGGGGCTCGGGCCGACGTTGGTCGCCGCGCTCCTATTCTACGCGGGCATCCGCCACATCGACGCCAGCTCCGCCAGCATGCTCGCCACGATCGAGCCGGTGGTCGCCGCCGGCCTCGCCCTCGTCTGGCTCGGCGAGGCGCTCGCCGTGTCCACCATCGCCGGCACCGGCCTCATCATCGCCGCGGCCATCCTCCTCCGGCCACGGGACGGACCAGCCCGGCGTAGCTGAGCCGACCGAGTGCTGCCGGACGCGGCTGGCACCGGTCCGTTCGTCGAATGTGCAGTGGACCACGTGGTCGAGCCCGTCGCGAATCGCCTCGATGTGGCTGATGAGGATGACCTGCTCGAACCGCCCGGTGAGACCACGAAGCAGCTGAATCACATTGTCGCGCCGGTCCACGTCCAGCGAGCCGAACACCTCGTCCAGGACGAGCACGCCCAGCGAATGGCCGGCCCGCTCGGCGATCATCTGGCTGATGGCGAGGCGCAAGACGAGATTCGCCACGTCTTCCTCGCCTCCGCTGATGACCGGCTTCTCCTCCCCCTCGTCGAGCACCAGCACGTTGTAGCTCTCATCGATCTCGAGCGCCGTGTACCGCCCGGCGGTGATATCGGCCAGGAAGGCGCTGGCCAACTCGCTCAGCTCCGGGCGAACCCGCGCGTTGAGCTCGATCCGGAGGCGGTTGAACGCGGCGTCCAGCTCGTCATTGTGCCTCCGCTCGACCTGGAGCCCGTCCAGCAGCGCCTTCTTCTCGTCGTACGACGCGGCATCCCGCTCCGCCGCCTGCACTGCCTCCTCCGCGGCGTCGCTCCGCCCGGTCGCCTCGGTCATGTGGATCTCCGACCGGCGCACGGCATCCAGCGAGCGCTCGTGCTCGAGCCTGAGCGCCTCCGCCCCGGCGCGGTCGAAGCCCAGCGCCTCCAGCTCCTCCCGGACGGCCTTCCCCCGCGCCTCGGCGGCGAACCGGCGAGTCGACGCCTCCTCACGCTCCGCCTCGAGGCGTGACCTTCGACTCGACAGGGCCTCCAGTCGGGCCGCCTCCCGTTCCAGCGACCGCAGTGCCTCGAGGCGCTCCTCGGCCCGTCGGTGCAACTCGGCATCGTAGCCGGCGGGGATCCGCTCCACCTCGGACTCGAGACCAGCCAGCCGCTCCGTCTTCCGCTGGTGCTCCGCCCCCAGCTTCTCCCGCTCCTCCGCCGCTTGCGCCGACCGGGTCAGCTTCTCCGCGCGTGCCTCGATCGCGGCCAAGAGATGCGCGCGTCGCCCTTCCCCGTCCACCAGCGCCGTCGGCTTCCGCTCCAACTGGGATTCCCGCTTCTTGAGCCACTTGCCGTCCTGGACCAGCGACTCCCACTCGTCCTCGAGGCCACGCATGACCTGATCGAAGTGGTCGTGGAGAGGTCGGTCGCACGTCGGGCACGTTCCTTCTGGCCCCGCCTCCCGCAGCTGGTCCAGCTGCTGCTGGAGCTCCGACGTTCGGTCCTTGTACGTCTGGAGCCTGGTCCGTACCTCCTGGCGATCCTGTTGCCACGCGTCCCGCTCCCGCTCGACGCTTGATTCCACGGTCGCCAGCTCGGCCCGCAGCTCCACCAGCTCGGCACGGAACCGCTCCGCGAACTGTGGCGCCTGGTCCAATTTCTCGAGCCGCTGCTCCGCCTGCCCGATTTCGACGCGCAGCTCATCGACGGTCCGGCCGAGCACGCGACGCCGCTCATCGAGGCGGGCCAGCTCCGAAAGCCGGTCGCACTCCTGGACGAGCTCGCCCAGCGGCGTCAGCTCTATGCGCAACCGCTGAAGCTCGTTCTCCGCCTGGCCCACCGCCGTCAGCTCTTGATCCGCCCGGCTCCAGGCGCGCACCGCGTCACGGTACTCGTGGGCGGCCATCTCGCGAGCATGCTCGAGCTGGCCCGCTCGTTCCTGGGCGGCCTGGGCCGTCGCCCAGCGGGGTGCCACGCCGTCCAGGCCGGCCTGGGCGATGGTGTGCTCCGTCCGGGCAGCATCGAGGGCGGCCCGCGCCTCCTCCCTACGGCCGCGCGCGCGGTCGAGAGCCGCTCGCAACGCGGATGGATCGGGCATTCCGGTCCGCAGCCCATCGATCTCGTGCCGCAGCTCGTTTCGCCGGGTCCGCGCGTGCTGCTGCGCGATCCGTAGTCGCTCGTAGCCCAGGACCTGTGCCAGGAAGCGACCGCGTTCGCCGGCGCCCAGCTGGGCCAGGAACTGGAGCTCTTTCTGACCGGTGAAGAATGTGTTGAAGAACTCGTCGCGACTCATTCCCAGGAGCCGCTCCAGGTAGTCCGTAGCTCCCCGTATGGTCGTGGCCGCCGCCTGCTCGTCACCGTCCACGAAGACGGACGCGTTGCCAAGGGTTCTTACCACCCGCAGCGTGTGGCCTGCCAGGCCGAACTCCAGCTCGACGCGGACGGGGCTACGCGGCTCGGCCCGCGCGAACCGGATCGTCTCGTTGGTGCCACGGGCGGCAGCCGCACCGTAGATGGCCCACGCGATCGCCTCCAGCAGCGTGGTCTTGCCGGCCCCGTTCGGTCCGATGATCCCGGTCAGCCCCGGACCGAGCTCGATCTCGGTGTCGGCGTGCTGGCGGAAGTTGACCAGGCGCAACCGGTGAAGTCTCATCGGTCCGCCACCTCCTCCCCGTCCGGACCCGTTGCCGCCTCGGCGTCCTCCGCGTCCGTG
>CAYXJH010000043.1:0-15754 GCA_964465415.1 uncultured Gemmatimonadaceae bacterium | reverse complement strand
AGTTCAACGCCGCGAACTTGTTGTCCGCCACCGGGACGACCGTGGAGAAGTGCTCCCGGAACAGCTCCGGATACTTCCGCAGGCCGTCCTCGATCGACTCGAAGATAATCCCCTTGTCTTCCCACTCCTTCTTCAGGGAGTGATAGACCATCTCCGACTCGTACTGGGCGCCCACACCAGCCAGGACCTTCTGCTCCGCCTCCGGGATGCCCAGCCGCTCGAACGTCGTCTTGATGTTCTCCGGCACGTCGTCCCACGACCGCTCCATCTTCTCCTGCGGGCGGACGTAGTAGTAGATGCTGTCCAGCACCTCCTCCAGCGTCGACAGGTCGGCGCCCCAGCGGGGCATGGGCTTGCGACGGTACACCTCGAGGGCCTTCAGCCGGAACTCCAGCATCCACTCCGGCTCCTCCTTGTTGGCGGAGATCTGCCGCACGATCTCTTCGCTCAGACCCGGCTCGGCCCGGAAGTGCGGTAGGTCCTCCGTCCGGAAGTCGTACTTGTATTCCTCGAGCCCCAGTCCCGCGACGGTCTCGTCATGTGGCATGCCTGAACATCCTTCCCGTTCGTGGCGGTTTCCCGTTCCTATCGCTCGTCTTACACCGCTGACGCCGCGGCTTTCCGAATTCGACTTCGACTTCGACTTCGACTTCGCCTTCGAACTTCTTGCGCTCGCTTCGCTCGCGCGGCGCGCGGCGAGCAGAGCGAGCCCCAACCCGCCGCGCCAGGCCCGAAGTCGGTTCTCCAGAGGGTCCGGTGACGCCACCGCGCGCCCTCCCGAAGTCGAAGTCGAAGTCGAAGTCGATGTCGATGTCGATGTCGATGTCGATGTCGATGTCGCTACGCCGCCCCCGCCTCCATCTCCCTCCAGCTCTCATACCCCTCAGCTTCAAGCTGCTCCGCCAGCTCAGGGCCGCCGGACTGCATGATCTGCCCGCGGATCATCACATGCACGTAGTCGGGCCGGATGAAGTCGAGCATCCGCTGGTAGTGCGTGATCAGCAGCACGCCCATCTCTCCCCGCTCCTCGTGCAGCTTGTTGATCCCGTTCGCCACCACCTTCAGCGCGTCGATGTCCAGCCCGGAGTCGGTCTCATCCATCACGGCCAGCGTCGGCTCCAGCATGGCAAGCTGGAGGATCTCGTTTCGCTTCTTCTCGCCCCCGCTGAAACCGGCATTTACGCTTCGCATAGCGAATGATGTGTCCATCTCCAGGAGCGCCATCCGATCCATGAGCTGCTGCTGGAACTCGAACAGGTCCACCTCCTCGTCGCCCTTGCGGGCCTGCACCGCCGTCCGCAGGAAATTGGCGATCGATACCCCCGAGATCTCCACCGGGTACTGGAACGCCAGGAATACCCCCGCGCGCGCACGCTCGTCCGCTTCCATCTCCAGCAGGTCCTCACCCTGGAACGTCACGCTCCCGCTCGTGACCTCGTACGCAGGGTGGCCCGCGAGCACCTTCGCCAGCGTGCTCTTGCCGGATCCGTTCGGGCCCATGACCGCGTGGATCTCACCCGGCTCGATCTCCAGGCTTACGCCCCGCAGGATCTCGACCTCTTCCTCCTCCGCGACCCGTGCGCGCAGGTCCTCGATCTTCAGGATCGCCATTTCGCTCCAATCGACGTTGTCATTCCCGAGTCGACCGTCTCCGGTGTGACGATCGGCGCGGACACGAACACGCCCCCCGGCGACGGGCCAGGCGGCGGTTTACGAATAATGATTCTCAGTTTCAACAATACCCCAGGCCTCCAACCCACGCAAGGCCCGACGCGCGGCCGGCGGACGCACCGCCCCATCGCTTTCCTGGAGTCAGGCGGCGGCCGTAAGTTGCGGACATGGCGAACGAAGAGCGGACGATCCTGGTTCTGGGCGGCGGTGGTGTGAAGGGGATCACGCACGTGGGCGCGTGGCGTGCCTTGAAGGAGGCGGGGATCGAGGTCACGGAGATCGTGGGAACCAGCATCGGTGCGCTGGTGGGCGCGAGCATCGCCAGCGGGGCGAGCGTGGAGTTGCTTCAGGAACGTGCGCGAGCGCTGACGAAACGGGACATCGTGGACATCAACCGTTGGGCGCTGTTGCCGAACGGGCTCCGTCAGAAGTCGATCTTCCGGGGTGGCGCCTTACGCCGCTACATCGCGCGGGTGCTGCCGGATCGGGACTGGTCGGATCTTGAGATCCCGCTGAGCATCAATGCGGTGGACCTGGAGAGCGGATACATGGTGTGGTTCGGGGCTGGCGGCCGTACGGACGTGCCGTTGCGCGATGCCGTGTACGCGTCGTCCGCGTTGCCGGTATTCTATCCGCCTGCGGAGATCCTGGGAATGCATCTGGTGGACGGCGGCCTCATGGACGCGGTCCCGATCACGCGCGCGGCGGATCGTCGAGCGGACCGGATCATCGCGATCACGGCCTCGGCGGGGCGAGTGAAGGATGCGGCGGACACGGTGGAGAAGGGGATGATCTCGATCCATCACCGGGTCGTGAACATCATGTCCTACGCGCGCCGCGAGCTGATGGAAGACACGTGGATCGGCCGGCCGATCGTCGACGTGCGGCCGCGCCTGGACGGCTACTCCACGTTCGATTTCGATGCGGTGGAGTATTTCCTCGAAGAGGGGTACCGTGCGACGCGGGAAGCTCTGGCACAGGAGGTATCGACCACCTCCTGAAGTCCGCGCTGACCGCTGCTCCGTGGCGAGCGGATTGCGTCAGTGCGCTCCGCCCGCGTCCCCGGGAGCGGTTCTGCCCGGGTCGGCCGTGTCCCGTGGCGCGCCGATCGCCGGCACCGCGTCGTCGAAGCGGTCGAGCATGCCGTAAAGCACGTCGGCGTACTCGGGATTCGCCCTCGAGAGGCCGGTGATGACGTCGTCCCGCATCGCGAAGAACTCGTCGGTGACAGTGGCGAGGCGGTCGGGCAGGGCCCACCGCTGGGTCTGGGCCCGGTCGTAGAAGTCGCTCATCTCGCGCCGGGCCGCTTCGTAGCGGCCGCCCTGGGCCGCGATGGCGGCGTTGGCCAGCTGCACCCGCAGCCTCTCGACGACCAGCTCCCGCTCCGTCTCCGCCAGCGTCTGCCGCACGGTCGTCGCCTGGTAGAATTGCCAGAAGAACCCGACGAAGAAGGCGAGGACCACGGCGATCAGGCCGACGAGCACTCCCTTGCCCGCGAGCGGTGACGTTTTCCGGGCCCGGGTATCGTGCGGCTCCCTCCCTGGTGTCTCGACCATGATTGCGCTCCCATGCTGA
This sequence comes from uncultured Gemmatimonadaceae bacterium, assembly GCA_964465415.1. Lineage (GTDB taxonomy): Bacteria > Gemmatimonadota > Gemmatimonadetes > Longimicrobiales > RSA9 > SLCC01. The sequence continues at coordinate 12,508 of CAYXJH010000043.1, read as the reverse complement.
GGTCGCTTTCGTGACTTCAACCTGGGGCCGTTCGCTGGCGCCGTAAAGGTGTCGCCCGAGCCGTACGGGAAACGTTGATGGCGTCCGGCCCCACCCATACCTTCGGTCGGATGACTCGCGATATGGATCCTGCCCGATTCCGGGATCACGGTCGTGCCGTGATCGACCGCATCTCGGCCTACCTCGAGCACCCGGAGAACCACGCGGTGCTGGCATCGGCCGCTCCGGGCACACTGGCCGGCGCGCTGCCGGCGGTGGCGCCGGAGGGTCCCGAGCCATTCGAAGCGATCCTCGCCGATTATGACCGTTTGATCCTTCCGCACACCACGCACTGGAATCACCCGGGCTTCTTCGCGTACTTCGCAGTAACGGGCTCCGGTCCCGGTATCCTCGGCGAGGCGTTGGCGGCGGCGTTGAACGTGAATGCCATGCTCTGGCGGACGGGTCCGGCTCAGACGGAGCTGGAGGAGGTGACGCTGGGCTGGCTCCGCCAGCTTCTCGGCTTGCCGGCGACCTTCCATGGGGTGATCAACGACACGGCTTCCTCGAGCACGCTGTACGCACTGGCGGCGGCGCGGGAAGCGGCGGACATCGGCGCCAGGGAGTTCGGGCTCGCCGGTCGCCCCGAGCTGGCGACCTTGCGCGTTTACTGCTCCGAGGAGGCACACTCGAGTGTGGACAAGGCCGCGATCACGCTGGGAATCGGAGCCTCCAACGTGGTGCGCGTGGGGACGGATGCGGATTACCGGATGGACCCCGCAGCGCTGCGACGGGCGCTGAGTGAGGATCGGGCGCGCGGGTATCGCCCGCTGGCGGTCGTTGCCACCGTGGGTACCACGGGGGTGACCGCCATCGACCCGGTCCCGGCGATCGCGGACATCTGCGAGCGGGAGGCTCTGTGGTTGCACGTCGACGCGGCGTACGGCGGGAGCGCGGCGGTGGTTCCCGAGCTTCGCCACGTGCTGGACGGCTGCGACCGGGCGGACTCCCTGGTGGTAAATCCCCACAAATGGCTGTTCACGCCCATCGACTGCTCCGCCGCGTTCACCCGCCATCCGGATGTGATGCGCCGCGCCTTCAGCTTGACGCCGGAATACCTTAGGACCGGCGATGCGAATGTCACGAACCTCATGGACTATGGAGTGTCGCTGGGCCGAAGGTTCCGGGCACTCAAGCTTTGGTTCGTCCTGCGCTACTTCGGCCGCGAGGGGATCGTGGCCGCGTTGCGCGAGCATGTCCGTCTCGCCCGCCTGTTCGCCGAGTGGGTGGACACCGCCCCGGGGTTCGAGCGCCTCGCCCCCGTTCCGTTGTCGGTGGTCGCGTTCCGGTTCCGCCCCCCGTCCGATCGAGGTCGGGCGGGCGACGCGCTCGAGCGCAAACTCGCGGAGCTGAACCAACGGCTGCTCGAGCGCGTGAATTCGAGCGGAGAGGTCTTCCTATCGCATACCTCGGTCGGCGGGCGGTACGCGATCCGGCTGGCGGTGGGGCACCTGCGGACGGAGGAGCGCCACGTCCGCCGGGCATGGGAGCTGTTGACCGAGGGCGCGAGGGCTCTGGTGTGACGGGCGGGTCCGCCAAGTGACGGGGCTCGATCTCGGCATCCTCCTGGCCTATGTCGCGGGGATCCTCCTGCTGGGCTGGGCCGTCTCACGCCGCATCACGACGTTCCGGGACTGGTTCGTGGCCGGCGGACGCATGACCACGCCGATCCTGGTCTGCACGTTGGTCTCAACATACTACGGCCTGGACGTCCTCTTCGGTGGATCGGAGATCGGCTACACCGAGGGGATCGTCGGCTGGTTCTACTACCTGCGGCCGTACTACGTGGTGATCCTGGTCGCAGCGTTGGTGGTGGCTCCGCGGTTGAAGCGCCTGGATCTGCTGTCCCTTCCCGATGTGGCCGCTGCGACCTACGGACGTGGCACGCAGATCACGGTGGCCGCCGCCAGCTTCCTGTACGCTCTCCCCCTCATGGCCATCATGGGGATCGGTGTCCTCCTGGATGTGCTCATCGGTCTGCCCTTCTTCTGGGGCGTGGTGCTCGGAGCGGCGGTAGCCATCGCGTACACACTGATGGGCGGGCTCATCGCTGGCGCGCTCACGGATACGGTGCAGTTCACCCTGATGTGCGTGACCCTCGGGATCGCCGCGCTCCTGGCCCTGAACACCCAGGGCGGGGTCGAGGGCCTGGAGCGTGCCTTGCCGGCGTCCTATTTCGACCCGGCAGGCACCTATCCCGGATGGATCCTGCTCGTGTTCGCTCTCTCGGCGCTGAGCGTACTGGTCGAGCCGGCGTTCTACCAGCGCATCTTCGCCGCGGTCAGCTACAGGGCCGTGCTGACGGCGTTGGTCATCGGGGTCGCGCTCTGGGCCGCCTTCGACTGGGTCGTGACCCTGCTGGGGATGGCGGCGGCGGCCGGCGGCGTCGAGACCGAGCCCCGCTATGCGCTGCTGACGCTCGTCATCGGTGTGCTTCCGGCCGGGCTGACGGGCTTGTTCGTGGCAGGCGTCGTGGCTACCGCCATGTCGACCATCGATGCGTACCTTCTCATTGCCGGCGGCAACCTGGCATACGACATGTACCGGCCGCTTTCCCGCCGGCCCCTGGATGACGCCCGTCAGCTCCGGCTGACCCGCTGGGGCGTGGTCGTCGCCGGCTCGGTGTCCGTCCTGTTCGCCCTCTTCTTCCAATCCATGGTGACGGCCTGGATCTTCATGAGCAGCATACTCATCGCTGCGGCGCTGGTGCCCATCATGGCCGCCCTCTACGTGCGACGCCCTTTGACCCGTGAGGCGGGGCTGTGGTCGAGCCTGGGCGGCATCGCGACCGCCGGGTCGTTCTGGATCGCGGTCAACGCGTTCGGCGCCATGGACCCCGACTGGGGGACGGTGATCTGGCCGGTTACCTTCGCGGGACGCGAGATCGAGATCTGGCAGGAGTACGCCGTACTCGCCGCGCTGCCGGTCTCGCTGGCGGCGTTCGGAGTCGGCCAGCTCGCCGGGGGTCGCCGGTCGGGACCGGGAGGCCGTTCATGACTCTGTGGGCCGCGGCCACGGAGGTCGCGATCTGGACGTTGATCGCCGGGTCACTGGCCGTCTTCGGCTGGTTCCTCGCGGAGGTTGCGCGGCTGGTGCGCGAAGATACCGCGCGTCGCGATCCGGACAGTGACGAACGTGACGGCCACGCCGGCTGATCAACGATATTCGCCGCTCTCGAGCTCGATGGATCGAAGGAATTCTTCGTCGATCTCCACGCCCAGGCCGGGTCCCGTGGGGACCGCAACCATACCGTCGGCATCGACACGGAACGGCGGAGAGACCACGTCGCGCACCCAGTACCGATCACTGCCGGACGTATCGTTCGGCAGGCGCATGTTCGGAAGGCTTGCGAGCGCCACGTTGTGGGCCCGGCCGATGCCGGATTCGAGCATGCCCCCGCACCATACGGGAATCCCGGCCTGAGCGCAGAGGTCATGAACCTCCAGCGATGACTGGTGGCCGCCCAGGCGTCCGGGCTTGATGTTGACGACGCGGGTGGCACCAAGCTCGATGGCTTCCCGGCAGCGCTCCGGGGTGGTGATGGACTCGTCGAGGCAAACCGGCGTCGACATCCGCTCCTGCAGCCGGGCATGCAGGAGCACGGCGTCCTCGGGGAACGGCTGCTCCAGCAGGGCCAGCCGGAACCGGTCGAAGGAAGCCAGGTGTTCCAATTGATCGCGCCCGTATGCCGCGTTCGCGTCGACCGTGAGCGCGGTGTCCGGCCAGGCCGCGCGGACCGCATCGAGGACGACCTCATCCCGCCCGGGCGCGATCTTGAGCTTGATCCGACGGTACCCCTGGTCGAGGAAACCGGCGATCCTGGCGAGGAGAGTGTCCGTGTCGGGCTGGATGCCGATGCTCACGCCGGCCGGCACGGCCGCTCGCGTACCCCCGAGCGCAGAGGCCAGTGATTCACCGCGGCCTCTGGCGAAGCCTTCCCACGCCGCCATTTCGAGCGCCGCCTTGGCCATCCGGTGGCCGCGGGCCACGCGGTCGAGGAACGGCGCGATCTCACGCGGGTGCTGGAACCGCTGGCCGAGGAGCGCGGGTGCCAGGTGCCGATCGATCACCCACCGGACCGTGGCGACCGTCTCGTACGAGTAGTTTGGCGCCTCGCCAGCGACACACTCGGCGATTCCCGTCACGCCGCCGAGATCCAGCTTGACGATCAGGATAGGGCGCTCGTGGGTCATGCCGGACGAGATACGGAACGGCTCCCTGAGTCGCAGGCCGATCAGCGTCCAGTCGATCCTGTCTACACGCATGGGTTCGTGCTCGTCATCGACGCTGCAGGAGGTAACGGGCGATGGGGTCGCCCCGGTCCAGGTCGATCGCCTCGTACCCCGCTTCGAACGCCGTCTCGAAGGCGGAGCGAACGTTCTCCCGCCAGGCTCGGGCGGCGCCGGCATCCGCCCCCTTGAGCGCCTGGATGTCGGCCGGCACCACGATCTCGGCCACGGCCCGGTCGGGCGCATAGATCCGGTCTCCGGGTCGAAGGGGCGTGGTCGGGTCTCCCGGCGGATTGATCGTGGTGCGCGGTGAAGGCAGCTCGTCGAACCCCCGCCCGGCCAGGCTGTGGGCGACCCGGTCCGATTCGATCCACCACTCGGCCAGCAGCCGGTCCGTGCCGATCCCGGCGTGGAGCGGCGATGTTGCGCGTCCGTACAGGTCACGCTTGTAGGTCCTGGCTACGGCACCGAGCCGCCGGAGATTGAGGTACGCGTTACGGGCGACCAGTGGATCGAACGTCCACAGGACCGTCTCGACATCGTTGCGGCTCAACACATCCTTCTGGTGCACCTTGAGCCCGTAGCCGATGCCGCGATCGCGGTACTCGGGCAGGACCGCCAGCATGTCGGACCAGTGGACCCTGCGGCCATCCCTGAATCCGCTGATCCCAAAGACGAATCCGACCAGCCGGTCGCCGTCGAACGCGCCGCTCGCCACGCCGCCCGTCTCCTGGGCGATCATGAGGATGGACGACGGGACGCGGTCCACGAAACCATCACCCCACGTGGCTTCCTGGATGCGCACGCATTCCGCCCGCTCTTCGGATGTGGCAAGCGGCCGGATGTGGATCCCGTTCACAGTTCCTCCAGAAGCCGGCCGTACAGCCGGACCCGTCGTGGAAGGTCACCGAGCAGGATGTGCTCGTCCGCCGCGTGCGCGCCGCCGCCGTCCGGTCCGATCCCGTCCAGCGTCGGTATCCCGAGACCCGCGGTCAGCGAGCCGTCACTGGCGCCGCCGGACAACCCTTCCCCGAGTTCCCATCCATCGGCGGCGGCCAGGGACCGGGCGAGCTCGTAGAGCCGAGCCACTCCTCCGCTCCGCTCCATGGGCGGCCGGTTGATCCCTCCGCTGACAGAGACATCGGCGCCGGCGAGCACCGCGGCCACCGCCCGGATGGCGGTATCCACCCGCTTCGCCTCGGCCATGGTGGTGAAACGTACGTCCAACAGAGCCCAGGCTTCCGCCGGCACTACGTTCGTCGCGGTGCCGCCGCCTGCCATACCTACGCTGATCGTAGTCCCTTCGTCGGGGGCCGCCAGCGATTCCACCACGAGGATCTGATGGGCGAGCTCCACGATCGCATTGACACCTTCCTCCGGTGCCAGCCCCGCATGGGAGGCTCGGCCGCGCGCGTGGATCCGGTACCCCGCTACGCCCTTGCGCCGCGTCTTCGCCCTGCCTCCGGGAAGCGGTGGCTCCGGCACGAGCACGGCGTGAGCGTCCGCCGCCATCTCCTCGATCAGCGCACGCGACGTCGCCGAGCCCGTCTCCTCGTCGCACGTGACCAGAACGGTGACGGGTCTTCGCGGCGCCGTTCCCGCGTGGCGCAGACGGGCCAGAGCCTCGATCGCGCACCCGATACCGCCCTTCATGTCGAACGCGCCAGGACCGCGTGCACGACCGTCCGCCACTTGAAAGATGGGGTCGAACGTGCCCACCGGGTGCACCGTATCCATATGTGCGAGGACGAGGACCGGAGCGAGGTCCGGCTCGAGTGCGCCAACCCGGCCGATCACGTGCTCGCCGACCCCGCCCACGTCCACGGTGTCCACCTCGGCGCCGATCTCCGTCAGCATTGTGGTGAGCCCTGCCGCGATCACTCTGAGCCGTACCTCGTCCGTCGATGGCGACTCGGCCTCGACCAGCCGGCGCACCCGCTCCAGCGTGGCCGCCCGCAGCTCACCCTCTGCAACCTCGGCAAAAACGCTCATCCGGCTTCCGCCCCCGTCACTGGGCCGCCTCCCACTCCCGGCCCCGCCGGCGTACCCGCCCCAGCGCCTGAAGGTGCTCCAGGTACGCCTTCAGCGCCGCCGCCGCCGGGTCCCGGAGCTCGGGCGCGAGGGCCGTTCCGTAGACCGCCAGCAGAAGCTCCTCGGAGCCGGTGGCCCCTGCCGCCACCGCGCTCTCGACCTGCTCGAGCCTGATCTCGCGATGCCGGACGTACCGGTCCAGCGCTTCTCCGGGGCGGGTGAAGGGCGGTCCGTGCGCCGGATAGATGACGCGCGGCCGCAGCCTCCGGATCCGTTCCAGGGATGCCAGGTACGCCGCGAGGCGTCCCTCGGGCGGGGCCACCAGAGCCGTGTCGTGGCCCCCCATCATCAGATCCCCGCAGAACACGGCCGACGCTTCAGGCCAGTGCAAGGAGACATGGTCCGGCGTGTGGCCGGGACTCAGAAACGCCGTCAGGTCACCGGCGTCCGATCGGAGGCGGTCGCCTTCTCCCAGGGAGCCGCGACGCACCATGCGAACGTCGCACCTGAACGATTCAGCCAATCCGTCCGCGCCTGCCTCGTGATCCGGGTGTGCGTGCGTAACCACGACGGCCGTCACCTGCCCGTCGCCGACCATGCCGGCGATGGCCTCGTGATGGGACGGATCGTCGGAACCGGGATCGATGATCAGCAAGCGCCGGGTACCGACCAGATGGGTACGGGTCCCGTCCAGGGTCAGAGGGGATGCGTTCGGCGCAATGACGGTGCGGAGCACGCGCCGCGACCGGTCAGGTCTGCTGCCGCTCGTACATGATGACCTCCGCCAGCTTGTCCGCGACCGCCTGGACGGACCCCTCGTCGTCGGGCTTGAAGGCGTCCTTCTCGTGGCTGTCGATGTCGAGCTGGCCCAGGATCTCGTCCCCTGCCCGGATCAGCACTACCATCTCCGCTTTGACCTTGGGACTGCACGCAAGGTAGTTTTCCACCTGCGATACATCCTGCACCACCTGGTTCTCCTTCTCCGCGACGGCCGTTCCGCACACGCCCTGGCCCACCTCGATCTCGGCGTGCTCGGTCGGAGCGCCCACGTAATTGTGGAGCCAGAGCTTCGGCTCGTTCTCGCGGATCAGGTATGCGCCCACCCAGTTGAACCGGTCCTCCGCTTCGTGCAGGCGGCGCACCGCCTTGCGCAGGATCGCGTCCGAGAGGTATCCGCCCTCTCGCATCTCCTGCAGCTCCTTCACCAGCTTCGTCGTGTCCATGCGACTCAGTCTTCCTCCGTCTTGAGAGTGGCCGACGTTTGCCACGCCAGCAGTTCGCGCCACAGCCCACGCCGCCGTTCGGCGTCCGCCTCCGCGTACAGATTCTCGATCATGCCCGCAACGGCCTCATCCCCGTATAACCACAGGTGATACTGGGGCACCACCACCTTCCGACCGCCGACCCATTGGGCGACGCTTTCGACCCGCTGCATCCGATACGCGATGCCGTGCCGCGCCGCCTGCTTCGCCACCATTTCCTCATACCGGGCCCAGTCCTGCTCGCGCGGTGACACGAGGCGCCAGTCGAGCGACCCGTACTCCCGCTCCCTCGCCGGATCCTCTTCGAGGGGGGCGAAGATCGTGTCCAGCCGCGGCAGCAATACCGCGCGGCGCGCGCCGACCGCTACCGCCTCGCACCAGACCACCAGCTTGCCGTGGTACAGGTCCCACGGGATCATGATGGGAACCGTCACGCACCTCTCCTATCTGGGGACGAAGTCGGTGTCCGCCGTCAGATCTCGCACAAACGAGGCGATCAGCCGCGACGCCTGTTCAAGGTCCGCTCGGCTCACCACCTCGTTGGGCGAGTGCATGTACCGGTTCGGCACCGAGATCAGGCCCGTGGCCACGCCGGCGCGCGAGAGGTAGATCGCGTCCGCGTCCGTCGCAGTATAGCGGGCCTGGGCCGCGATCGAGTACGGGATCCCTTCCCGCTCCGCCGCATCGACCAGCCGATCGAATACCACCGGGTGCACCGCCGAACCACGGCCCAGGACCGGTCCGCCGCCGAGCTTGTGGTCTCCCAGCTCCTTCTTTTCGATGCTCGGTGAATCGGTGGCGAATGTCACGTCCACGACCAGCGCCACGGCGGGGTCGATGACGTACGCACTCGTCCGCGCGCCGCCCCCCGCGTACCCGATCTCCTCCTGCGACGTCGCCACCGCCGTCACCGACGCCGACGGCGGGTCTTTCGCCAGTAGTCGAAGCGCTTCCAGGACCACGAAGGCGCCGATCCGGTTGTCGATGGCCCGGCTCACGATCAGATCCTCGTCCAGCTCCAGCAGAGGGGCGTCGATCACACCCGGGTCCCCGACCCTCACGCCGCGCCGTTGCACCTCGTCCCGGTCCTTCGCTCCGATGTCCAGCCACAGGTCCTCGATCTTCGAGACCTTCTCCTTCTCCTCGCCCTTCAGCAGGTGGATCGGCTTCTTCCCGATCACGCCGACCACGTCCCCCGCCCGGGTCAACAGCCGCACACGTTGCCCAACCAGGACCTGGGCGTCCCAGCCACCGATGCCGCTGAAGTACAGGAACCCCTCGTCGTCTATGTGGGTCAGCATGAGGCCGATCTCGTCGATGTGACCCGCCAGCATCACCCGCGGCTCACCGTCGCCGTTCAACGCAGCGAACGAGTTGCCGGTCACGTCTGCGCTCACCGTCTCCGTGAACGTCTCGGCCTCCTCCCGCCAGACGCGGGCCGCGCGCGCCTCGAAGCCACTCGGCCCCGGCGCGTCCAGCAACCGTTTCAGGAACTCCACCGACTTGACGTCCACGCAGACCTCACACAGGGGATGGAAAGCCGCATAATGTACCCACGAGGCGACGAGGATGAAAGCCGGGCGAGGGTCCGCTCCGACTCGCGCCAATGGGGTGAACGGTGTTGCCTCGCCTGCTGGCCTCCGCTAGCCTCCAGACGGAACCACCCTCCCGTGAAGGGGTTGAGTGGTTGGATCCGCGCAAATTCCTCTCGGGAGACGGTCGAAACCATGGCAGCAGGCGCGCCTGAAACCTATTTCCGACGCGGTCTCGGGCTGAAGAAGGAGGTGGCGCCCGTCCTGGACGCCGAGTACCACAGCGCCGTGGTCGCCCGGATCAAGGCGGACGGCCACGAGGCCACGTTCGGCGACATCACGGTACGGCTGGCCGAGGAGTTCGGCTTCTGTTACGGCGTAGACCGGGCGGTAGACTACGCCTATCAGACGGCGATGAAGTTCCCCGACCGTCGCATCTTCCTGGTGGGCGAGATCATCCACAATCCGCACGTGAACCAGCGGATGCGCGAGATGGGGATCTCGTTCATCTATCCCGACGGGACCGGGACATTCGATTTCGGTGCGGTGACGCCGGATGATGTTGTCATCCTGCCGGCCTTCGGCGTGACACTCCACGACTTCCGGACGCTCCAGGCCATCGGGTGCATCCTGATCGACACCACGTGCGGGTCGGTGCTCAACGTCTGGAAGCGCGTCGACAGCTACGCCGAGGACGGGTACACGGCGATCATCCACGGCAAATACCAGCACGAAGAGACGCGGGCCACAGCCTCCCAGGTGAATCGTCATGGCGGCCGCTACGTGATCGTCCGGAACATGGAGGAGGCGCGTCTGCTGATGGATTACATCGAGCAGAACGACCGTTCGATGGACCGTGAGGCCCTCGTGGCGCACTTCCAGGCAAAGGCGTCTCCCGACTTCGATCCGGATCGGGATCTGATCCACGTGGGCGCGGCCAACCAGACCACCATGTTGTCCAGTGAGTCGCTTACGATTGCGAGGGCGATCGGAGACAGCATGGCCCGCCGTTATGGTGTCGGGGAACTCGATGCCCACTTCCGCAGCTTCGACACGATCTGCTCGGCGACCCAGGAGCGGCAGGACGCGGTGAAGAAGCTCATGGAGGATCCGCCGAACGTCATGCTGGTGATCGGCGGCTACAATTCTTCGAACACGAATCACCTGGCGCATCTCTGCCGCGAATACACCACCACGTACCACATCAGCGACGCGACCTGCATCGATCCGGAGGAAGGCACGATCCGGCACAAGCCGGAGCTCGATGCCGAGGCACCCGAGGTCGAGCAGCCCGACTGGCTGCCGGACGGGCCTCTGACCATTGGCTTCACTGCGGGCGCGTCCACCCCGAACAACAAGATCGGCCAGACGCTGGAGCGTGTGCTTGCTACGCGAGGTCTGGATGCGCCCGGGTTGACGTGAGCCGGGCCGTCCGAAAAGCCTGTTCAATGGTCCGTCTTGTGCAGTATCTTGAGGCAGGAGCAACGGTTGGCTGCCGTTCCGTTACCTGAGTCTGTTGGGGGTTGAAGCATGAGTTCCAGGTCGATCATACGGCGGGCGACGGGCGGTGGGGGGCTGGTTGCGGCCATGGCGCTTGCCCTGATGATGACCCCGGGCACCCTACAGGCGGCTTCGCCGTCGTCCGGCCTCGCCGTGGCGGGCGCCGACCACAACGATCCCGGTCGCAAGATCCTGGTATCGTTGAACGAGAAGCGCTTGCGACTGGTGGTAGGTGGGGACACGGTGTTCTCCGCGCCCATCGCCATCGGCTCCGGCCGGGTGTTCCGCTTCGGTGAACGCACCTACCGATTCGATACGCCGCGTGGTGAGCGTCGCATCCTTCAGAAGGATTTCGATGCGATGTGGGTTCCGCCGGACTGGCATTACTTCCAGAAGGCGTCCCGCCGCGGCCTGGATCCGGTTCATCTACAGGATGGCGATCGCATCGAGCTGTCCGATGGCACGTTCATCGAGGTGCGAGACATGAGGGTGGGCCGTGTCAACCAGTGGGACAACTGGTGGCCTTTCACGCCCGGGACGGAAATCATCTTCGACGGCAAGATCTTCATCCCGCCGTTCGGCAGCCCGCAGCGGGTGATTCCGAATGCGCTCGGGCCCGTGAAGCTGGTCCTTGGCGATGGCTACCTGATCCACGGGACGCACGATTACAACGAGACCAGCATCGGCTCGGCAGCGAGCGCGGGGTGCATCCGGATGCGCAATGCCGATGTGGAGAAGCTCGCCGGGATGGTCGAGGTCGGCACGCCGGTTCACATCTACTGACCCTGCAAAGGGAGGCTCAGCGCGGCCTCCCTTTCGGTGCTCTTCCGACCTCTCCGTCGGTCGCGCGCGCCGACATCGACCCACCGGTCAGCGGGCCGTTGTGCGTTTTCCCCCGCGGACCCACGGGAAACCGGAATAGCCCCCTTTCGCACATTTTTCCCGGTCCCGTTCCGTTCTGTCGGCACCGCGCCTTGTGCGGGTGATGGCGCGAACGGCATATTGCGGAGCGAACCATACCTGTGTTCGCTCAACGGGGCCGGTCCATGGCGTCATCCCATCGCGATGAGATCAGCCGGCTGGAGCTGCTTCATGCGGCCCATCCGGAAGGCCTCGTCTTCCCCCATCTCGCCGACGCCTACCGGCGGGCGGGACGGTATTCCCAGGCCGAGGGCGTGCTGACCGCCGGACTGCGCCTGCACGCCGATTACTCCAGCGCCCATGTCGTGCTGGGACGCCTGCGCCTGGACCAGGGCAAACGAGCGGATGCCAGGCGGGCATTCGAGCACGTCCTCGACCTCGACCCCGATAACCATGTCGCACTTCAGTACCTGGGGGAGATGGCTGCGGCGGACGGCCGCTACGTGGATGCCATTCGGCATTTCCGCGCGCTGGACAGGTTGAAGCCCGGCACCGGCGCGGCCGACCGCATCGAGGCCCTGCGCGGACGTTTGCGCGGAACGTCGGGATCGACGAACGGCGGCGAGGATGCGGACGGCGACCCGGAGCGCAGCGTAGGCGGCTGGGCGGTCGGGTCGCCCGAGCCAGAGGAGGTGGTCACCGAGACCATGGCGGAGCTCTACGCGCGGCAGGGTCTGGTCGCCCGTGCGGCCGCCGTGTACCGGGCGTTGCTGGAAAGGAATCCGGACGACGACCGGCTCCGCGCCAAGCTCGACGAGCTCCGGCGGCGAGTCGAAACATCGGAGCCGCCCGCCCGTCCCGACCCGTCCGCCTCGAGGCCGGCGGCTGATCGTATTGGGGCTGATCGTACTGCGGCTACCCCCGCGACGGCCGACTCGCCGATCGGTGTGTCGTTGAGGTCGATCCTTGGTTGGGCGCCCGAGGCCCGCCGGGGCGACAGCGAGCCGTGGTCCGGAGCGCCGGTAACGCCGCCGATGCCACCCGCGACCACCAG
>CAYXJH010000042.1:0-15952 GCA_964465415.1 uncultured Gemmatimonadaceae bacterium | reverse complement strand
GGCCGCCAGCAGGTCCGGCGCCGCCGCCAGCCGGCTGCGGAGCGCTTCCGCCCGCTGGTCCGCCGGCGCGTAGTCCACGTCGGCCACCACCGCCAGACCGCCGGCGATCAGGTCCGTATACACCTGCGGGTCCGCAGCCCAACGCCGGATCTCCTCCAGCTCCAGGAGCTCGGCGCGGATGGCGAACTCGATCACAGCATAGTCGAAGCGGTCACCGTCGCGCATCAGTCGGAGCGGGATCCGCCGGAGCTGAGCGTCCCAGTCCAGCAGCGCGTCGATCCGCCGCTGCACCGCGCTCCGGTCCATCGCCGGTAGCCTCGCCGCGTGGGCGTGGAAACCCAGCTCCGAAGCCCGTACGGGGTCGGCCTCGTAGTACCACTCGAGGAAGCCCTCGTGCAGCGCCCGGAACGCCGTCGTGGCGTTCCGGATCGCCTGCGGCGAGGCCTCCAGGGCTCGGGGGGGCGGCGCCTCCCGCGGCGCCGCGGGCGCACACGCGGACAGGATGAGTACGACGAGCAGCGCCAGACGTGACTTCACGGGGCCTCCTGCTGGTTGGTCGATCCGAGCCCCCAAGCTAGAAGGACCAAGGTGGGCGCGCTAGCGCCCGCCCGGCGTCTGCCACGCGCGTCGGAGGGTCTGCCAGAGGAGCCCCTCACGGGGCCAGACCGGCTGCCAGTCTGGCATGGTAGCCTGGTACGGCGAATGCCAGTATCAGGAGCCGTCGCCCGGCCTACCGGTATGGGCCGGGGCCTGGCAGTGAACCCTCGAAACCCATTGAAGGAGGAGGAAGCAATGACCCGGATTCCTGTAGTTCGGCGTGGGCGGTCGCCCTGGACGGAGATGAACCGCCTGCAGCGCGAGATGGAGTCGATGTTCGGCGGCGCGGCGCCGGACCTGTGGGCTCCGGCGGTGGACGTGGAGGAGACTCCCGACCACCTGGTCTTCCGGGCCGAGCTGCCCGGGATGAGCCGGGACGACATCAACCTGGAGCTGGAGGACGGCGTCCTGACGATCCAGGGCGAGAAGAAGGAGGAGCAGCGCGACGAGAACGCGCAGGTCCTGCTCTACGAGCGGCGCTGGGGAACGTTCACCCGCCGGTTCACGCTTCCGCGCGCGGTGGACGGCAGCAGGATCACGGCGGAGTACGCCAACGGGATCCTGACGGTGCACGTTCCGAAGGCCGAGGAGGCGAAGGGCCGGAAGATCGAGATCACCGACGGCGGCCGCGACGTGAGCTGACCCATCTGGCCGCGAGCCCGGGGCTCTCCACCCGACGGTGCTCGGGTGGAGAGCCTCATCGCATCAGCGGGTCGGCCACCGTGACGGGCGCGGTGCGGCTCCGGATCGTGTTCACCACCATATCGACGCCGATCCGGTCGTGGCCGCCGCGAGGAATGATGATGTCCGCGTAGCGCTTGCTGGGCTCGACGAATTCCAGGTGCATGGGGCGAACGGTCGCCATGTACTGGTTCAGCACCGACTCCGCTGACCGTCCACGCTCCGCCATGTCCCGGCGCAGGCGGCGCTCCAGGCGGACGTCGGCATCGGCGTCGACAAAGACCTTCACATCCATCAGCTCCCGCAGCCGCGCGTCCCAGAGGATGAGGATGCCGTCCAGAATGATGACCGAGCGCGGCTCCACGCGGACGGTCCGGGCGCGGCGCACGTGCTGGCTGAAGTCGTAGACCGGCGCGTCGACGGCATCGCCGTCCAGTAGCGCGGTCAGGTGCGCGACCAGCAGGTCGGTCTCAAGCGCGTCGGGGTGATCGAAGTTGAGGGCGGCCCGCTGCGCGAGAGGGAGATCGGGCCGGTCCCGGTAGTACGCGTCGTGATGCATCACGACCACGTCCACCGGCTCCAGCGCCGTCACGATCCGGCGCACCACCGTGGTCTTGCCGGACCCGCTCCCGCCGGCGACGCCGACCAGGCACGGCCGCATGCCGGTGCCGCTCATACGACCGGCCCCGGCCGGGGGGGTGGCTGTCCCCGGCCATAGCGGCCGCCATCGCTACGGCTGATGCGCCGCTCGGCGACCAGCGCCTCCAGCACCAGCTCACCGGCGCCGGCGCGCACCTCCGCCTCGCCTTCCAGGTCCAGGGCATCCACCACGGTCATGAGCGACGGGATCGCCGTCAGTCCCTCCAGCAGGGCGCCGTCGCTGGCCACGTCCGCCAGCTGGAGCACACCGCCCCGGTCGAAATAGTCGACTACCTCGTCCAGCGACTCGTCCACGGGCGCGCGCCGACGGCTCTCGAACGTCTCCAGCGCCGCCTGGGATACCAGCTCCCGGGCGATCCGGGCCGCGCCCTGGAGCTCGCCCTCGTACTCCAGCTCCAGCTTCCCCGTGATCGCCGGCAGCGCGGCGTGCACGTCGCTCACACGGGGCACGACCCGGTCCGCGCCCAGCATGACGGCCCGCCGCTCCGCGTTGCTGACCGCGTTCTCGATCACCGAGATGGGCAGCCGCTGGCTCACGCCGCTGCGCTGGTCGATCCGCTTGTCGCGGCGGGCCAGGAACGCGACGCGTTCCACCACCTCCAGGACGAAGCCCGGGACATGGACCGGCCGCCAGCCCCGGTCCAGCCACGCCTCCTGCCGGGTGATGGCCATCCCGGCGTCCACCTCCTCCGGGTAATGCGTGGTGACCTCGGCGCCGATCCGGTCCTTGAGCGGTGTGATGATCTTGCCGCGCGCCGTATAGTCCTCCGGGTTCGCCGTGAACACGAGCAGCACGTCCAGCGGGAGCCGGACCGGGTAGCCTTTGATCTGGACGTCGCCTTCCTGCATGATGTTGAAGAGCCCGACCTGGATCCGGCCCGCCAGGTCCGGCAGCTCGTTGACCGCGAAGATGCCGCGGTTCGCCCTGGGCAGCAGCCCGAAGTGGATCGTCAGCTCGTCCGCCAGCACGTGGCCGCCGCGCGCCGCGCGGATCGGGTCCAGGTCACCGATGATATCCGCCACCGTGACGTCCGGCGTCGCCAGCTTCTCGATGTAACGGGCATCCCGGCCGACCCATACGATGGGCGTCGCGTCGCCCATCTCGTCCAGCAGCTGCCGCGCGTACTTCGATACCGGCCGGAGCGGGTCGTCATTGATCTCGCTCCCGGCGACGATCGGCAGCTCGTCGTCCAGCAGGTCCGCAAGCTGCCGGACGATCCGACTCTTCGCCTGTCCGCGCAGCCCCAGCAAGATGAAGTTCTGCCGCGCCAGGATCGCGTTCACCAGCTGGGGCACCACCGAGTCATCATAGCCGAGGACGCCGGGAAACAGCTCCTCGCCCGCCTCCAGCTTACGCAGCAGGTTGGCCCGCATCTCCTCCTTGACCGGCCGCGAGCGGTAGCCGGCGTCGTTCAGCTCCTTCAACGTGCGGGGTCGCGCCATGGGCTGTCGCCTTCCTGGGTTCTGGTTCGGTGCGACGCTTCGCCCCTACTCGTCCACCACAATAGCCACGCCCCCCGGTGTGCGGACAAGACGTGGCAGGATCGGTGGCACTTCCGTGTCCCGGAGCGCGGCCAGGACGTGCTCGACCGAATCGAAGCCACGCAGCCCCTCCAGGGTCCGGACTGTGGGGAACACCATGGGCAGCCGTCCCTCCTCGAACCGCGTCAGCGCGGCCACGGGCGTAAGCCATGCCGACCCGGTCATCTCGCGCGCGTCGACGGTCACGGCTCGGTCGGGGGGCAGGGCGGCGGCGAAGAAGTGCGTGTCGTACCGCCGGGCCTCGACGACCGGAGTGATCCAGTGGGCCAGGTGGACGGTCCCCGTGGCGTCCAGCGTGGCGTCCAGCGCCTCGAGCGCATCGAGGATGGTGGACGATTCGTCCATGAGCGAGTGCCGGAGCGCGTCGATCCGATGGCCGGTGCGCGCGTCGTCGACCCAGGTGCCATCGGCCGTGCGCGCCAGCAGCACGCCCGTCTCCTCGAATAGCTCCCGCAGCCCCGCGATCCAGAACGTCATGTCGGGCACCGGCCGGCTGGGCAGGCCCCGGATCCGTGCGTACAGGGCCGGCCCGCTGTCCGCGGGGTCGACCCGCCCACCCGGGAACACCCAGGCACCCGGCACGAACCCGCTCGACCGGTGGCGACGCATGAGGAGCACCTCCGGCCCGTTGTCGCCGTCCCGGAGCAGCAGCACGGTCGCCGCGGGTCGCGGCGTGGCCGGCCGGCCGGGTATGTCCTCGATGGAGTCCACGAACCCGGGCGGCAGCCGCTCCTCGGGGATCTCGTACATGCGATTACTCGTCCTCCCGGGTCGGCTCGATCGACGGCCGGTCCGCCGTCGCCGAGTGCTCGAACACGTCGTGGGACATCGGTCCGCCCGCCGCTGGACTGGCCTGGATGACGTCCCGGACCTGCGCCATCAGGTGCTGCCGATAGCTCATGCGGGCGGCGTGGCGGATGAAGACGCCGATCAGGACCAGCCACAGTCCCGCCATGATCTCGCCCCGGACCGCACGCCACAGGCCGAAGCCGATCAGGAGCAGCGCCATGGCGACGCCCACTCGGGACGCCCAACGGGTCGCCCGTGTCACGTCGGCGGTCGCGGCCCAGATCAGCGCCCGCAGGATCCGGCCACCGTCCATGGGGAAGCCGGGCAAGAGGTTGAAGACACCCAGGATGAGGTTCAGGGCGCCGATGTACAACATGCCGCCCACCAGCGCCGGACCCCAGCCGTTGATCGCCCCGATCCACCACAGGGCGATGAACAGCCCGGCCAGGAGAAAGCTCATGACGGGCCCGGCCACGGCGATCAGGAACTCTTCGCCCGGGCTCCGGCTGTCCATGCTGGTCTGCGCCATACCGCCGAACAGGAAGAAGGTGATCCGGTGGACCGGGATCCCGCGGCTCATGGCCACTACCGAGTGCGCCAGCTCATGGGCCAGGAGGGAAGCGAAAAAGAGTATCGTGATGCCCAGCGCCATTGCCAGCCGTTCGGCGAGACCCACGTCCGGGAAGTCGGCCGGGAGCGCGGCGCTGGCCAGCAGCCAGAAGACGAGTAGCACGATGATGAACCACGACGGGTGCAGCCGCAGCTCGATCCCCAGGATCCGTCCGACCCTGTACCCTCCCATGCAACTCCTTCACCGGCGCGAATTCCGTGAGGCGCGGCCCGGAACATAGACCGCCCCGTGTCCAACATCCAGCGGACGCGGGCCATGTGTCCCGATCTTGCATACACCGGTCCGGAACCGAAAACCACACTCAGGAGGCGCATGGGGCTGTCGATCGACCCGAGGCACCTGAAGCGCTACGGGCAGATCGCGTCGCTGCTGGTCCGTCACGGCCGGTCGGATCTGGTCCAGCAGGCGGAGCTCGACGCCGCGCTCGGCAGCGAGCTACCGGCCGCACCCAGCGGCGCGGAGGACACGTCGCTCCGGGAGCGAGCCGAGTCCCTGGCATCCGACCTCGAGGCCCTCGGCCCGACGTACGTGAAGCTCGGGCAGCTCCTCTCCACCCGCATCGACCTCCTGCCGCCCGCGTACCTCGGGGCCCTGGCCCGACTCCAGGACGAGGTAGAGCCGTTCGACTGGGCGGAGGTCGAGAACATCGTGTCCACCGAGCTGGGTGTGCGCCTGTCGAAGGCGTTCGGCGAGTTCGACCGCGAGCCCATCGCGGCCGCGTCGCTGTCCCAGGTCCACCGCGCCACCCTGCGGGACGGCCGCGCGGTGGCGGTCAAGGTCCAGCGGCCCGGCATCCGGGCCATCATCCGCGACGACCTCGACGCCCTCGCCGAGCTCGCCGAGTTCCTGGACGAGCACGTGGAGCGCGCCCATCGCTACGGGCTGGTCGACATCCTCGAGGAGTTCCGGCGCTCGCTGATCCGGGAGCTGGACTTCCGGAACGAGGCCCGGAACCTGGAAACGTTGGGCCGCAACATGGCCGAGTTCGAGTCGCTGGTGGTGCCCCGCCCCGTGGATGACTACACAACCTCCCGCGTGCTCACCATGGATCTGATCCGGGGCCGGAAGGTGACGCGCCTGAGCCCGCTGGCGATGATGGACCTGGACCGTGAGCGGCTGGCGGAGGAGCTGTTCCGCGCCTACCTGAAGCAGATCCTCGTGGATGGCTTCTTCCACTCGGACCCGCATCCCGGCAACGTCCTGATCACGGAGGACGGGGACCTGGCGCTGCTCGACCTGGGCCAGGTCGGCACCCTGTCACCCGATGTGCGCGAGTCGCTGGTCCGGCTCCTGATGGCGGTGGCGGAAGGCGAGGCGGCCGAGGCGTCGTCGATCCTCCTCGAGATGAGCGAGCCGAAGGACGACGCCGATACGGCCGCGTTCCAGGCCGCGGTCGGCGACCTCGTCATGATGTCCGAAGGTCGCTCCGCCGACGAGATCGCGTTCGGGGCCGTGGTCCTGGGACTGGTGCAGGTGGCCGCCGAACACCACATCCGTCCGCCGTCCGAAATGACCATGCTGGGGAAGACGCTGCTGAACCTGGACGAGGTGGGGCGGACGCTGGACCCGGGCCTGGAACCCAATGCCATGATCCGGCGGCACGCCATGGAGCTGGTCGAGCGCAGGCTCACCGACTCGCTCAAGCCAGGCAACATCTTCAGGGCGGCCATGGAGGCGAACGAGCTGATCCAGCGCATGCCCTCCAGGCTCAACAAGATCTTGCGGCTGATCGCCGACAACGAGATGGCGATCCAGGTGAACGCGATCGACGAGGCCCGGCTCCTCAGCGGCCTGGACAAGATCGCGAATCGCATCACCCTCGGCCTGCTGATCGCCTCGCTCATCCTTGGCGCCGCGCTCATGGTCCGCGTCGAAGCGGGCCCCACCCTTCTCGGTTACCCGGCACTCGCCCTCATCTTCTTCATGATCGCCGCCATCGCCGGCATCGGCCTGTCCATCAAGATCGCGCTCAAGGACCCGGATGAGATGAAGTAGCGAGAGCGCGCCGCGTCGCTGTTACTGCCCGCCCGGCGCGGCGATGTCTTCCGGGTCGGGCGTGGCGGCGCCGATCCAGGTGACGCTCCGGCGGACGCGGGCGGTTATGGGCATGCCGTTCACGTCCGTGGCCGGGAGGGCGAGTGTGCCGGTCAGGTGGCCGTGCTCCTGCCGCTGCACCAGCAGCTCGAGCTGGTCGTCCCAGATGACCGTGCCATCGGTCGCGCCCGTCAGGAGCTGGTGGACGCGTGTGCCGCCGGACACTCCGTGCATCTCGATCCGGTTCTCGGCCCGGGTACGGAGCAGGAGCAGCGGGCGGTCGCCGACCAGGGTGTCGCCGACCAGCGTAGTGATGAGGATGGTCGTGGCCTCGGTTCGGGACTCGGCGGATTCGTCGACGGACGTCACGGTGTCGACCCAGACGTCTCCGGCCACCACGGCCCGGTCGGGGAGCTGCACGAAGAGTGGCCGGACCAGCGACTCGGCGCCCACCACGTCTAGCAGCTCCTGGCTGAGCTCGGGCTGCTGCTCCATCGCGACCGGGCCGCGGGGGCCTACGTTCATGATGAACGTGCCGGCTATGTCCGTGGCGTCCACGTACTGCGTCCCGTCCGCGTCGGTCCGGAAGCTCCCATCGAAGCGGGGGAAGGCGATCACGGCACGGAACCCATCGCCCCCGGCCGCGACAGTCATCTCGGCCAGCCCGGAGTACGCGGCGGTTACATTCATCTCGCCCATGGCGCCCGCGTCGATGGTGAACGAGGCCGTGTCCGCGACCGTGAACGTGGCCGGGCTCAGCGCCGGGACGCCGTAGGCGAGGGCCGGTGGCGGCGGCGGGACATCGGCGGCGGGCCGTTGCCCGCAACCATACAGCGCCAGTCCCCCGATCAGCGCGCCGACCAGGGCGGTCCGTGTCGATCTTGGCATCTACCCCTACAGTGAACGTAGCCGGACGCTCCCCGACCCGGTGTTGATGTCCACCGACCCGCGTCCTTCGCCCACTACCCCACGCAGGGCGCGACGTGCCTGGTGGGTGACCCGGATCGGGAGATCGACGTTGATGCTGCCGCTCCCCGTCCCGATCCCCACGGTCACGTCCAGGTCAGGCGCCATGTCCACGGTGACGCTGCCCGACCCCGTCCGCACGCGCAGCGAGTCCACCGGCTCCAGGAGCTCGGCTCGGACCGAGCCGCTACCCGTGCTGAGGTGGACCGCCCTGGCCGCCGCCCTAGCCAGTCGTACGCGACCGGAGCCGGTACGCAGCCGGACACGCTCCGCCGCGACGGACTCCGCCGTCACCCCGCCCGAGCCGGTACGGATCGAGACGGAGTCGCCCCGTGCGTCGGCCACGTGCACGCTGCCGGAGCCGGTGGAGATGGCGAGCGGTCCGGCAGCGCCATCGACACGGACGGCGCCCGAACCGGTGCGGATCACCAGGGCGCCGGCCATCCGGCTCGCTTCGATGCCGCCCGACTGCGACTGCAGCCGGACGCGGCCGTCCACGTTCTCGGCGGTGATCCGGCCCACGGCCAGGTACAGGTCGACGCGCTGGCCGGCCGGCACGCCGATCTGGAGGTCGGCATGGGCGTCCATGCCAGAGCCCCGTCCGGCGATCCGGACCCGGCTGCCTCGCGGACCATCGCCGCCCCAGGTGCCGTCCTCTCGCACGTTGAGCTGCGTGGTCCCGCGCCACCCGGACCCACCGGAGTAGACGACGCGGGAGGCGGGGTAGATCACGCGCAGCGACTGGCGGCCATCCAGCGGACCGGACTCGACCCGCAGATCGTCCGCGTCCCGACCCCCTCGCCTCACGTCCACCGTAACCTGGCCCGACCCGGTGCCCGTGATCTCGACCTCGCCGGCCAGGTTGAAGATGGCGACGTGCTCGCCGCCGATGGCGTACCGCTCCTGGGCATCGACGGTCGTCGGCGCGAGCGTCGCGACCATGGCCAGCGTACCGAGCCCCGCGAGAAACCGTTGCATCATCCAGCCCCCTTGCCTCGTAGGTGTCCCGTTGCCATGACCGCCCTACGCGTCCGGACCCCTGCCGGGTTTCGCGCCGCCCGCGCGCGCCACGTTCATCCAGACCAGGTTCGGGTACAGCGTCACGCCGCGGCGGGGCTCACTCCAGTTCGTCGATGCGCTGGATGATCCGGCCCACCAGCCCGTAGTCGATGGCTTCCTGGGCGCCGAGCCAGAAGTTGCGGTGCGTGTCGTCCACGATCCGCTCCAGCGGCTGGCCCGTCTGCTCGGCGAACACCCTGTTGAGGCGCTCCCTCATCTTGAGGATCTCCTTCGCCTCGATCTCCACATCTGCTGCGGTGCCGCGCGCGCCACCGGCCGGCTGGTGCAGCAGGAAGCGCGTGTTCGGCAGTGAGTACCGCCGCTCGCGAGGCACGGCTACGTAGATCAGCGCGCCTGCACTGGCCACCCAGCCGGTCCCCACCATCCGGACGGGCGCGCTCACGAAACGCACCATGTCGTGGATCGTGTCACCCGACTCCACGTGCCCGCCCTGGGAGTTGATGAAGACGGTAATGGGGTCATCGGACTCCGCCGCCATCGCCAGCAGCTGACCCATCACCTCGGAGGCGAGCTTCTGGTTCACCTCCCCGCTGATGATGAGGGTGCGCGCCCGGAACAGGCGGTTCCGGATGCTGTCGGTCCAGCGGCTCGATGTCGGACGCTGGACGTCACCCTCGTCCTCCTCCGGCATGTCCGGCTCGGTAGGGAACGGGGCACCCGTCGGGGGGGCCTCGTCCTCCAAATGGTCTGTCGTCATTCTCGTCCCTTATGGATGGTTGGCAGGTTTCCCGCCTCTCGTGCCCCGTCATCCCGCCCCGTGTCCAGGGCCAGGCAATGACGGCCGACCACGCGGCGGAGAACACATTTCTCCCGGAAGTGCAACCCGCAGCGGAAGCAGGATTCATCCACGTCCGCGTACCGTTGCACCATGAGGAGTGACAGCTGGTCGAGCAGCGCGATGGCCTCGTGCACCCGGTCGGCATCCAGCGACCCCGTCAGCTCGTCCAACGCAGCGCGGACCGCGGCCTGGAACCGATGGACCATGGCGCGCCCTTCCGGCGTCACCGTCAGGTCCACTGCCCGCCGGTCCTCGCCCGCCGTGTGCCGCTCGGCGAGCCCCCGTCGCACGAGTCGCTCCACCGCCCGGCTGATCGCCGCGCTGCTGACCCCCATGTAGTCGGCCAGGTCGCCGATGCCGCAGGTGGGCAGCCGCTCGATGAGCGCCAGCATGCGGATCTGGGAAACGGCGACGTCGAGTCCCGCCCGGTCGATCTGCGCCTCCAGCAGGCCGCCCACGGCGGCGGAGAACACCTGGGCGCTGCCCAGGAGCTCCTCCATGGGCGGGTCGACCCGTCCACCGGCCGGGTCCATGGCTCCGGGACCGTCCGGGAACCGCGCGCCTGGTGTCATCCGGACGCCATCGGCAGGCGCAGTCCCTCGCGTCTCGCCGTTTCGAGCGCCTCGTCATAGCCCGCGTCGGCGTGGCGCGCCACGCCGAGGCCCGGGTCATTGGTGAGCACGCGGTCGAGTCGCTCCCGCATGCCCGGCGAGCCGTCGGCCACGATGACCTGACCGGCATGGAGCGAGTTGCCGATCCCGACGCCGCCGCCGTGGTGGAAGCTGACCCAGCTGGCGCCGCTGGCCGTGTTCAGCAGCGCGTTCAGGATCGGCCAGTCCGCGACCGCGTCGCTGCCGTCCTTCATCGCTTCCGTCTCCCGGTACGGGCTCGCCACCGACCCCGTGTCCAGGTGGTCTCGCCCGATCACGATGGGCGCGCTCAGCTCGCCGCTGGCGACCAGATCGTTCAGCGCGACGCCGAACCTCGCCCGCGCGCCCAACCCGAGCCAGCAGATCCGACTCGGCAGACCCTGGAACTCCACCTTCACACGCGCGTGCTCGATCCAGCGACGCAGGTGTGCGTCCTCGGGGAATAGCTCCAGCACCAGCTCGTCCGTGCGTGCGATGTCCGCCGGGTCGCCCGACAGCGCCGCCCAACGAAACGGACCCTTTCCCTCGCAGAAGAGCGGCCGCACGTAGGCCGGGACGAAGCCGGGGAACGCGAACGCATCCTCGAACCCCGCGTCCCGGGCCTGACCCCGCAGGTTGTTGCCGTAGTCGAAGGTGACGGCTCCCCGTCTCATGAGGTCGACCATGGCCTCGCAGTGGCGCCTCATGGATTCCATGGACCGCTTCCGGTACGATGCCGGGTCCGCCACCCGCAGCGCCTCCGCAGCGGGCAACGACAGCCCGACGGGCACATAGCCGTTCAGGTCGTCGTGTGCGCTCGTCTGGTCCGTCAGCACGTCCGGCACGACGCCGCGGCGGACCAGGTCGGGCAACACGTCGGCGCAGTTCCCCACCAACCCCACGCTCAGTGCTTCGCCACGCCCGGCCGCACCCGTCACCCACTCCAGCGCCTCATCCAGGTCCCCGGTCATCCGGTCGCAGTACCGCTTCTCGATCCGGCGCCGGATCCGCGACTCGTCCACCTCGACCACGAGGATCGCGCCCTCGTTCATGGTGGCCGCCAGCGGCTGGGCCCCGCCCATCCCACCCATCCCGCCCGTCAACGTCCACGTCCCCTTCAGCGATCCGCCGAAGTGCTCCCGCGCCACCGCGCCCAGCGTCTCGTACGTGCCCTGGAGGATCCCCTGAGTCCCGATGTAGATCCACGACCCCGCGGTCATCTGGCCGTACATCATGAGCCCGGCTCGCTCCAGTTCCCGGAAGTGGTCCCACGTCGCCCAGCGCCCCACCAGATTGCTGTTCGCGATCAGCACCCGCGGCGCGTGCTCGTGGGTTCGGAACACGCCCACCGGCTTCCCCGACTGGACCAGCAGCGTCTCATCGTTCGCCAGTGAGCGCAGCGACGCCACGATCGCATCGAACGCCTCCCACGACCGCGCCGCCCGCCCCGTCCCGCCGTACACCACCAGGTCCTCCGGCCGCTCCGCGACCTCCGGATCCAGATTGTTCATCAGCATCCGCAGCGCCGCCTCCTGCTGCCACCCCCTGCAGGAAAGCGTCGAACCCCGGTCCGCTCGTATCGTCCGAACCGCCTCAGACATCGCTCGTCATGATAAAGACCGGCTGCCTCATGAACGTATGATAGATCGGCCTCAACCGCTCCGTATTGTAGTGCCGGTGCACGTCCACGACCTTCTTCCGGTCGACGACCACGTCGATGGGGACGTTGTCGTAGCTGCCGTTGCGTACGCTGACCAGGCGACCGGACTTGCCGGCCAGGACCAGGTCCAGGGCGAGGTTGCCGAAGGCCATCGGCACGATGGAGTCCATGGCGTCGGGGTCGCCGCTGCGTACCAGGTAGCCGAGCCGCTGATTGACCACGTTCACCCGGTGCCCCTTGTTGAACCGGGCGGACCGTTCCTTGAGCTCGGCCGACACGTGGTCGCCTATGCCGCCGAGCTTCTTGTGGCCGAACATGTCGGCCTCATTGCCCTCGAACCTCATGCTGCCCCCGCTGCTGGTGGCGCCTTCCGAGACGAGGACGACGGAGTACTTGGACGGGTTCCGATCCCGATCGTAGATCATGAGCTCGGTCAGGTGGTCCATCTCGAACGGGTGCTCCGGGATGACGCAGCGGTCCGCGGCGCCGGCCATTGCGGGCAGGAGTGCGGTGAATCCCGCGTACCGACCGAAGACCTCGATGACCAGGAACCGCTCGTGGGAGCCCGCCGACGTGCGCAGGCGGTGGGTCAGCTCGATGGTCCGGGTGACGCAGGTGCTGAAGCCGATGCAGTAGTCCGTGCCCGGCACGTCATTGTCCATGGTCTTGGGGATGGCGACGACGCGGACGCCTTCCCGGTGGAGGCGGCACGCGTAGCTCAGCGTGTCGTCGCCGCCGATGGCGATCAGGAAGTCGAGGCCGAGGTGGCCGATGTTGTCCATGACCGACGGCGTGACGTCGTTGATCTCGTCCGTATACCGGTCCTGGAGGTGGTCCGGCACCACCGCCCTCGGCAGGTGACTCGGTCGCGTCCGCGAGGTGTGCAGGAACGTGCCGCCGGTGCGGCCTGCACGGTTCACGATATCCTCGGTCAGCTCCTGTACGTTGCCCCGGTTGTCCGCCTGCCCGTCCGGGACCAGGTCCACCAGGCCGGCCCACCCACGGCGGATCCCCAGCACCCGGTATCCTTCGCGCAGTGCCCGGATCGTGATCGCCCGGATGGCCGGGTTCAAGCCGGGCACGTCCCCACCGCCCGTGAGGATCCCTACCGTCTTCGTCACGTCGTCACTCCCTGTATTGTGCGTCTATGTCGCCATGCGCTGCGGCCGCAAGATGCGGGCGCGGTTCGCCGTCGAGGGTCGGTCAGTGCCCGGCCCACCCCCGGATGGTGTCATGATGGTCGGACCACGCCTCCCAGACGGAACGGGCCCACCACTCGACACGCAGCCGATGCTCCTTGAGGTTCCGTGAGCTGGCGACGTCCAGCACGGTGCGTTGACCTTCCGGGGAGGGGGGCTCCAGCCAACCGAGGGCCAGGGGCTCCGCCACCAGGCGGCCGATCTCGCTGGGGATCCGCCGTGGCTCGATCCCCTCGTCCAGCGCGAGGTGCAGGGCGATGAGGTGGAGGGCCTGGGCCTGGATCGACTTGGGGGACCGCTCTCCCGGGTGCTGCGCCCCGTACGTGTCCACGGTGAGCCGATGGATTGCCGGGTATCCCCACTCCCCGTACTCGCGGGCCAGGACATCACCGTACAGGGCCCAGCACCCCGGCGATGCGCCCTGGTGGGGCGTGGCGACGTTCCCCGGGTCGGCGAGCAGGACACCGCACCCCGGGCACGCCGTCTTCTTCTTCGTCGGATCCCGCGCGACCCGCGTCAACGTACGACTCCCGTGTCCACGAAGTGGCCGGTCTCGAGGAAGGCGAGGATCTGGAGGATCACTTCGTCCTTGCGCATGATGAAGGTGTGGGTGTAGGGAACGATCAAGAAGTCGTCGGTGCCTTGGACCCAGGCCGACCGCACGGGCACGGTCCCGTCGTCATCGCCGGCGAGCCAGTAGGAGAACAGCGGGTTGATGGAGGCGTCGCCCGTGATCACGCCCAGCTCGAAGTCGACGGGGCCGAGCTGGATCGGCACGCTGCCGGGGCCGGTGCCGAGCTGGACCGAGGCCGGGCCCAGGACCAGGCGAAGGAGGTCTTCCGGCAGGCGGTTCACCACCTCCGTCCCCTGGTTCGGGGGGCTCAACATGACGACTCGCCCCAGTCCGGGCAGCGCGTGCTCCGCCAGGTGCGCACGGACCAGCAGACCGCCCATGGAATGGGTGACGAAATGGACCGGTCCGCCCGGCTCGGCGCAGCAGGCGTTCAACACGGCGCCGACCGTGTCCACCAGCTCATCCCACGTGTGGGTGCGGTACGGGTATCCGAAGTTGACGACCCGATAGCCCTCGTCCAGCAGGGCCGCCTCCACCGGTCGCATCGACCGGTGCGTGCGCCCCAACCCGTGCAGAAGCACGACGGTCCCGCGGTCGACCGCCTGATCCGCGGCCGCCCCACCTGCGACGATGGGACGGGCGTCCCCGGCCGTGGTGACCATCACGACCAGCCAGAGGAGCATCAGTTTCGGGACCGTTCTGATCGCCATTCGCGTACAATCCTCACAACCATGGTGCGCCCGGAATCTGGCGGGCCGGCCTGCTCCGTACAAGCCGTGTGCCCGGACGCCGGGCCCGGCCGCTACCCTGCCAGGCCGGCAGCGATCACGGCCCGTTGCCCCGGCTCCCGCCATTACGGCGCATCGCAGGACCGAGGCGTGACCGCGGCGGTGGAGGGGTCAGGCCGATCGGGCCGCCACCGCATGCGAAAAGCAGGCCCGGAGCCGCGGCCTGGCAAGCATGCTGCTACGGAATGCGGCCAGCGTGGCTTGCCGCATGGAACGGCAGGAAAACCGGATACGAAAGACGTGATGACCATGAGTGATCGAATCAGGCTCCCGGTGCTACCGCTACGGGAGACCGTAGTGTTCCCCGGCGTGGCGGTCCCGATCAGCGCCGGGCGGGCGGGTACGGTTGCCGCGATCCAGACGGCGCTGGACGGTGACCGGCGGATGTTCGCGGTGTGCCAGCGCGAGAATGAGGAAAACGCCACGCCCGAGATCCTGTACGAGATCGGCGTCATCGTCCGGGTCGTGCAGGCGCAGCGGGTGCGGGGCGGTCTCCAGCTCCTGATCCAGGGGGAGGAGCGCGCGCACGCGCTGGAGGTGTCGCCCGTGGACGACCACGCCCTGGAGGCCGTGGTCGAGGTCGTCCAGGAGCAACCCGTGTGGAACCCGGACGACCCGGCCTACAAGGCGCTGGACCGGGAGCTACGCGACCGTTCCATCGAGCTCGGCCGTCGCCGCGGCATCCCGGAGGAGGCGCTCCAGCAGCTCGCGGAGGGGGTCGAGGAGCCGGGCCGGTTCGCGGACCTCGTGGCGTTCTACCTGGATCTGTCTACGGAGGACAAGCAGGAGCTCCTCGAGATGCTGCCGGTGGAGAGTCGCATGCGGCAGGTCCTGCTGTCGGTTGAGCGTGACCTGGTCCGGCACGAGGCGCAGCAGGAGATCCAGCAGCGGGTGCAGGAGGAGCTGGGCGAGAAGCAGCGGGAGATGGTGCTGCGCGAGCAGCTGAAGGCGATCCAGAAGGAGCTGGGCGAGGAAGACGCGGAGAACGAGGCGGAGGAGCTGAGGGCGAAGCTCGACGCGCTCGACCTCCCCGAGGCCGCCCGTCAGGAGGCGGACCGTGAGCTCAACCGCTTGCGTCGCACGCACCCGCAGTCCGCCGAGTACCAGGTGATCCGGACCTACCTGGAGTGGGTGACGGAGCTCCCGTGGAACCGGCGGACGGAGGACCGGATCGTCCTTGCGCGCTCGGAGCAGATCCTGGATGAGGACCACTACGGGCTGGAAGACGTCAAGGACCGCATCGTCGAGTTCCTTGCGGTCCGCAAGCTCCAGATGGAGCGTGCGGAAGCGGCGGCGGCGGCGGAGGTTGCGGCCGCGGCCGACCGGGAGCCGGAGACCGGGTCC
>CAYXJH010000041.1:0-16127 GCA_964465415.1 uncultured Gemmatimonadaceae bacterium | reverse complement strand
TCTCGGGTCTCGGGTCTCGGGTCTCGGGTCTCGGGTCTCGGGTCTCGGGTCTCGGATCCCGGGTCTCGGGTCTCGGGTCTCGGGTCTCGGGTCTCGGGTCTCGTAGTTCGCAGTTCGTTCAATCTCCGACGCCGTAGCGGTTGAGCTTCCGGTAGAGCGTGGACGGGTCGATGCCGAGGACCTCGGCGGCCCTGGCCTTGTTGCCTCCCTCGGCGCCGAGCACCCAGAGGACGTAGGCCTGCTCGATCGTGTCGAGGGTGGGATTACCCGCGGGTCGGTCGGCGACGAGGGACTGGGCGGGGGGATCGACGACGCGGGCAGGCAGGTGGTCCAGGCCGATGGCCTTGCCGCCGGCGAGGACTGCGGCGCGCTCGAGCGCGTTCTCGAGCTCCCGAACGTTGCCGGGCCAGTCGTAGTCGCCCAGGCGCTGTAGGGCTTCGGCACTGATCTCGAAGGGGTGGCCATCGCCGGCGCGGGTAAGGAAATGGTCCGTGAGGATCGGCACGTCGTCGGCGCGGTCGCGGAGGGGGGGCATGTGGAGGGAGATGACGTTCAGGCGGTAGTAGAGGTCGCTACGGAACGTTCCTCGCCGCATCTCCTGCTCGAGGTCCCGGTTGGTGGCGGCGATGATGCGGACATCGGTGTCCACGGTGGTGGTGGACCCGACGGGCACGACTTCGCGCTCCTGGAGCGTGCGGAGGAGCTTGACCTGTAGCGCCGGCGACATTTCGCCGATCTCATCGAGGAAGAAGGTGCCGCCGTGGGCGGCGACGAGGAGGCCGTCCTTGTCGCGGACGGCGCCGGTGAACGCGCCCTTGACGTGGCCGAAGAGCTCGGACTCGAGGAGGCTCTCGGGCAACGCGCCGCAGTTGATCGAGATGAAGGGTCCGTCCCCCCGATCGGAGAGGCGGTGAATGTAGCGGGCGAGGACCTCTTTCCCGGTCCCGCTCTCGCCCGTCACCAGCACGGTGGAGTCGGTGGGAGCGACGGTCTCGGCGAGCTGGACGACCTCGAGGAAGGAGCGGTTCTTCCCGATGGGCCGGCCCTTGCCGGAGGTGTCGCGTCGCTTGATCTCCTTCTTGAGCGCCACGTTCTCGTGCTTGAGCCGGCGAGCCTCGGCGGCCCGACGACATAGCGCGACGAGGTCGTCGTTCGAAAACGGCTTCTGGAGGTAGTAGAAGGCGCCGCGGTTGACGGCCTCGATGGCGGACTGGAGCGAGGCCTGCGCGGTCATGAGGATGACGGGGACCTCGGGGTCGCGGTCCCGGACCGCGGCGAGGACGTCCATACCGGAGAAGCCGGGCATGCGGATATCCGACAGCACGACGTCGGGCCGGTCATCACCCCAGCGCTCGAGCGCCTCGCGGCCACTGGTCCGCACCGTTACGTCGAAGCCCTCGCCGCGCAGGAGGATCTGGAGCGTGTGGAGGATGGACGTCTCGTCGTCGATGACCAGGACTCGCGGGGTCATTTCGTTCTCCTGTTCAGCTGGCAGGGCAGGAAGACCGTGAAGGTGGTGCCCTCGCCGAGAGCGCTGTCGATGAAGATCAGGCCGTCGTGCGCCTCGACCGCCCGGTGGACCAGGGCGAGGCCGAGGCCGCTCCCACCCTCGCGGGTGGTGAAGAACGGGTCGAACACGCGCTGAATGTCGTCCGGCCGGATCCCGGGCCCGTTATCCTGAACGCGCAGACGCGCCCCGCGGCTAAAGGGCGTACCGGGCGGAAGGCGGGCGCCCGTGGCGATCGTGACGTCCACCGCGACGGTCTCACCGGCGGGCGAGTGCTGCGCGGCGTTGAGCACCAGGTTGAAGACGACGCGGTGCAGCAGGTCCGGGTCGCCTTCGACCTCCACGGGGTCGGGGGCATCCAGCTTGATGGCGATCCCGTCGGCCTCCGGGTGGCGGCGGGCGACCTCGGTGGCGTCCTTCGCGATAACGGCCACGTCCACATGGGCGCGCGCCTGCAGCTCGACCCGACTGAACTCGATGAATCCAGACAGGAGACGGCTGAGGCGGTCGGACTCCGTCATGACGAGGGTCCCGAGTACGGACCGGTCCCCCGTGGCCAGCCGCGAGCCCGCGCGGGTCAGCTGCTCGACAGCGCTCCGGATCGAGGCCAGCGGGTTCTTTATCTCGTGGGCCAGCGACGCGGACAGCGCCGCCACCGCCTCGAGACGCTCCGCCCGGCGCCGCAGCGTCTCGGCCTGCTGGGCGCCCGTGATGTCCTGCATCACCATCGTCACCCACGGTCCCTCGTCCCGCTCCAGCGCGGTGGTCCGCACGCCCAGCACTCTGACCCCGGCGCCGTCCCGCATGTGGGTCTCGTAGCGCTTGACCGACCTGCCCGTGTCCAGCGTGCGCCGAACCACCGTCGAGAGCCCGGGCGCGATCCGCTCCAGCTCGACCACCACCTCCCGCCCCACCCAGCCACCACTGCGCAGGCCCAGGAGCGACTCGGCGGATGGATTCACGTAGACCAGACGACCCACCGAGTCGACCGTAAGGACCCCAGTCTCCAGCGCCCCGAGGATGTCGCTGGTGTCGAGCTGGAGCTGCCGTAGCTCCGACTCGATCGCGCCGAGTCGCGTTCCCGCGCGGCGCGCCCGTTCCGCCAGCCAGACCGTCACCACGGCCAGGATCGCGAAAAGGATTATCCGGGTCACGACCCCGCCATCCAGGCGACCTTCCTGGGGCACACCGCCGAGGACCGCCGTGAGGCGCCCACCCCACACCGCGTCGGCGAAGTAGAGGAGGGCGGCCAGCGCGCCCACCAGCACGCCACCACGGGCCGGCAGCAGCAGCGCACCCTCCGCGATCACCAACACGTACAGCGCGGCGAAATCGCTCTCGCCCCTACCCGTGACGTGCACCACCGCCGTGACCAGCAGCAGGTCGAACAGCACCTGCCCGAACAGGAAGTTGACGGCAGGGCTTCCACCGGAGATGTGGGTGCGCCAGAAGCTCACGGCGGTGAACGCCAGCGCCGACACCAGCATCAACGTGGCGATGAGCGTACTCTCGGGCGCTACCGACGGGTGTGTCCAGACCAGCACCGCCGTCGCGAAGATGCCCGTCGCGAGCGCAAGCCGGATCAGATAGATCCAGCGGAGTAGGGCTATGGACGGCACGTCGCCCCATTGCGCGGCGCGAGAGCGTGACGTGCGACCCCGGTCGACGACGGCCGGCCCAAGCCGAAGAGCTCGGGAGATGGCGAACGGCTTGAAGGAGGGCTCATGATCGCCGCATGCGGAGGGAGGTCGTGTCTCGCGTCTCGCGCTTTCGGGACTCGCGTCTCGTACGGGTAACGCCGCGGCTTGCACTCTGCAACCATCGCCGGTTGCAAAACCCAATGTCGGCCGGGCGGCCGGCGCGCGGTGAGGCGAGCGCTGACATGTCGTAAACCTAATATATGTAACAACTTAAAGTTATATCGTCGCGTGTGGGGACGCAGACCTTGGTATAAGCCTTGCTCGCTCGCACGTTATCATGCGGGAACAAAGGGGCGTGCGATGCGGTCCTTTGAGGGTATGGGCGCGGACATACTGGGGACCGATCGCCGGGCAGACGGCGGGGAGAGCGCGATGGAGACTCGGAGGCGGAACGGACACGTGGCCCGGGCCACGCTGTGCGGTGTCGGGCTCGGGCTGGTGGTCGGCCTCTTTCCGGCGGCGCTGGACGCACAGTACTTCGGACGGAACAAGGTCCAGTACCAGGAGTTCGATTTCCAGATCATGCGCGCGGAGCATTTCGACATCCACTTCTACCCCGAGGCGGAAGAGGCTGTGCAGGATGCGGCGCGGATGGCGGAGCGGTGGTACACGCGACTGTCTCGTGTATTCAATCACGAGTTCACGGACGTGAAACCGCTGATCCTGTACGCGAACCACCCGGACTTCCAGCAGACGAACGTGACCGGTCAGATGATCGGGGAGGGTACGGGCGGCTTTGCGGAGTCGTTGAAGAACCGTGTGGTTATGCCCCTGACGGGTGTGTACGGCGATACGGACCACATCCTGGGTCACGAGATCGTGCACGCGTTCCAGTACGACATCGCGCAGCGGATGGGGGCCATGAGCCAGCAGGGACTGGGCGCGCTCCCACTGTGGCTGATCGAGGGCATGGCGGAGTATCTGTCGCTGGGCCGACACGACCCGCACACGGCGATGTGGCTCAGAGACGCGGCGCTGCGTGGCGACCTGCCGACTTTTCGCCAGTTGACGGAAGATTCGCGGTTCTTCCCGTACCGGTACGGGCAGGCGTTGTGGGCATACATCGGGGGTCGTTGGGGGGACCGGGCGGTAGCGGAGCTCTACAAGTCAGCGCTTCGTGAGGGGTGGGATCCTGCGGTCCGTCGGACGCTGAGGGTGACGAGCTCGGAGCTGAACGATGCGTGGATGGCATCGATCCGTAGCACGTACCTGCCGCTGATGCAGGGGAAGGAGCGGCCGGAGGAGATCGCGAGGCGGGTGGTGGCGCAGGAGATGGAGGGCGGCCGGATGAACATCGGGCCGTCGCTGAGCCCGGATGGTCGGTACGTGGCGTACTTCTCCGAGCGGGATCTGTTCGAGGTGACGCTGTTCCTCGCGGACGCGGAGACCGGCGC
This sequence comes from uncultured Gemmatimonadaceae bacterium, assembly GCA_964465415.1. Taxonomy (GTDB): domain Bacteria; phylum Gemmatimonadota; class Gemmatimonadetes; order Longimicrobiales; family RSA9; genus SLCC01. The sequence continues at coordinate 11,526 of CAYXJH010000041.1, read as the reverse complement.
GATCGTGCGCCGTCTGCTGACCGCGCAATCGGACGCGCACCTGGACGCGTTGAGCTTCCTGAACTCGGCGGGCGCGTGGTCGCCGGACGGGAGCCGGATGGCGTTCACGGTGTTCGCCCGGGGGAACGAGGAGTTGGCGATCCTGCGGGTCGCGGACCAGCAGGTGGAGCGGAACATCCGGATCGCGGGGGTGGGCGCGGTGTCGACGCCGTCGTGGTCTCCGGACGGACGGACGATCGCGGTTTCGGGCAACAGCGGCGGCGTGACGGACCTGTACCTGGTGGACGTGGAGTCGGGGCAGGTTCAACAGCTGACGGACGACCGGTATGCGGCGCTCCAGCCCACATGGTCGCCGGACGGCCAGACGCTAGCGTACGTGACGGACCGGTTCGGCACGAACCTCGAGACGCTCGAGTACGGGGACATGCAGATCGCGTTGATGGATCTGGCGACCCGTGAGATCCGGCCGGCGAACCTGTTCACGGGTGGGAAGCACATCGATCCCAAGTTCAGCCCGGACGGGCTGTCGCTGTACTTCATCAGCGATGCGGACGGCTTCAGCGATGTGTACCGCGCGAACCTGGAGACGGGCGCGATCGAGCGGATCACCGCCCTGGCCACGGGGGTGAGCGGCGTGACGACCAAGTCGCCGGCGCTGAGCATCGCGACGCAGACGGGCGACCTGATGTTCTCGGTATTCTCCGAGGGGAACTACGCGATCTACCGGATGGAAGCCGCGCAAGTCGAGGCCCGGGCCCAGCTGGTGACGGAACGGTTCGAAGGCGTCCACATGGCCGGCGTCCTGCCGCCCGTGGAGGCGGTGGACCGCGGCGTGGTGGCCAGCTACCTGGAGGATCCGCTGCGCGGGCTGCCTGAGGTGGCGGCCTTCGAGGTGGAGCCGTTCCGGTCGCGCCTGAGCCTGGACTACGTGGGCGTGCCGATGATCGGTGTCGCCGTAGACCGGTTCGGTACGGCGATCGGCGGTGCGGTCGCCACGTACTGGAGTGACATGCTGGGCGACCGCCAGCTGTTCGCGGCCGGGTTCGCCAACGGCGGGGTGCGGGATATCGGTGGCCAGGCATACTACCAGGACCGTTCGGGCCGGTGGAACTGGGGGGCGATCGGCTCCCACATCCCGTACGCCCTGCAAGGGTATGACTGGCGGCAAACGTCGCAGGACACCATCACGCTCGCCCTCCAGACGCTGAGGATCTACGAGAACCAGGCGATCGGCGTGCTGGAGTTCCCGATCTCCCAGACCCGCCGGTGGGAGCTCAACGCCGGTTACACCCGGTACGGCTTCCACATGGAGGAGCAGCGGATCTTCTACGACGCGCTCACGGGCGCGGAGATCGGAAACGAGCGGGTCACCGTGGACGAGGAGGAGATCCTGGGTCCGGGCGGCGGCGATGACGTCCACATGGCCCGGGCCTCCGTCGCGTACGTGGGCGACTGGTCCAACTTCGGCTTCACGTCCCCGATCCGCGGCGGACGGTTCCGGATGGAGCTCACGCCGTCCGTGGGCAGCATGAACATGTTGACCGCGCTGGCCGACTACCGGCGATACTTCTGGCGCTACCCGTTCACGCTGGCGGTACGTGGTCTCCACTTCGGGCGGTATGGCCCGGATGCGGAGGATGGTCACCCCCTGCTCAACCAGCAGATCTTCCTGGGCTTCCCGACCCTGGTGCGGGGCTATTCCCGTGAATCCTTCACGGAACGGGAGTGCTTCGCGAACGGCCAGCGCGATCCTGCTTGCACCGTTTTCAACCGGCTGCGTGGCTCGCGCGTCGCGGTGGCCAACGCGGAGGTGCGCGTCCCACTGTTCGGCGTGCCGGAGTTCGGCCTGATCAACTTCCCGTTCCTGCCGACGGAGCTGTCGGCGTTCGTGGACGCCGGGGTGGCGTGGACGAGCGACCAGTCGCCCGTATTCGAGTGGGACAGACCCCTCGAGCGGACGCCGGTCGTGAGCGCGGGACTCTCGACCCGAGTCAATCTCATGGGCTTCGCGGTCGTGGAGATCTACTACGCGTACCCGTTCCAGCGCCCGGAGCAGGGATTCCACGTCGGGTTCAACATGGCGCCGGGGTGGTAGGGGCGCGGTAGCGGGTGGTAGGCGGAAGGGCCGTCGGCCGAGCGAGGCTGGCGGCCCTTCGGCGAACTGCGACCACGAACTACGAACTACGAACTACGAGCTACGAACTTCGGTCGCGTCTCGGGGCTCGGCTTCTTTCCAAAACGCTCCGGATATCCCACTCTCCCTGGGCTTTGAAGCGGATACGATGCGGCGAGGCTGCCGCGAGCTGATATAGAGAGAGGGCATCATGGCAGACCAGGACATCCGGACTCTGGACGCGATCCTCCGGCCGCGCAGCATCGCGGTAATCGGGGCGAGCCGGCGGCCGGGGACCATCGGGTTCCAGATCGTGGCGAACCTGCTGCGCCACGGGTACCAGGGGGTGGTCTATCCGGTGAACCCGAACGCGGGGTCGATCCATGCGGTGCCGGCGTACGCGTCGGTGGCGGACATACCGGGAGAGGTGGACCTGGGCGTCGTGGTGGTGCCGAAGGAGCGGGTGCTGGACGTGGTGGACCAGTGCGGCGCGAAGGGGATCCGAGGGCTGGTGGTGATCAGCGCGGGCTTCCGGGAGGTGGGGGGCGCGGGGGCGGAGCGTGAGGCGGAGCTGGTGAAGCGGGTTCGTCAGCACGGGATGCGGCTGGTGGGCCCGAACTGCATGGGCGTGATGACGACGGCGCCGGAGCTCCGGATGAACGCGACGTTCGCGCCCAGCATGCCGCCGGCGGGCCCGGTGAGCCTGATGAGCCAGTCGGGTGCCATGGGGGTGACGATCCTGGACTACGCGGCGGAGTACGGGATCGGGATCAACGACTTCGTGTCGGTGGGAAACAAGCCGGACGTGAGCGGGAACGACCTGATCCAGTACTGGGCGGAGGACGAGCGGACGAAGGTCATCCTGATGTACCTCGAGAACTTCGGGAATCCGCGCACGTTCACTCGGCTGGCCCGGACGATCACGAAGAGGAAGCCGATCATCGTGGTCAAGGCGGGGCGGACCGGGGCCGGCGCGGCGGCGGCGTCGTCCCATACGGGGGCGCTCGCGGGGCTGGACGTGGCCACGGACGCGATCCTGGCGCAGTGCGGCGTGATCCGGGTGGACACGGTGGAGGAGCTGTTCGACATGGCCATGGCGTTCGGCACGCTGCCGGTGCCCGCAGGCAACCGGGTGGCCATCGTGACGAACGCGGGCGGTCCGGGGATCATCATCGCAGACGCATGCGAAGGACGAGGCCTTGAGGTCGTGCCGCTGTCGGACGAGACGCAGGCGTCACTGAGGGAGGTTCTGGCGGCGGAGGCGAGCGTGCGGAACCCGGTGGACATGATCGCATCGGCCACGCCCGAATCGTACCGGCTGGTGCTGGACCGGGTCCTCCGTGACCCGAACATCGACGCGGCGATCGCCGCGTTCGTCCCACCGCTGGGCGTCCGGCAGGAGGACGTCGCTGAGGCGATCGTCGCCGCCAAGCAGGGCCACGACAAGCCGGTCCTCGCCGTACTGATGGGCCGGGAGGGGCTACCGGCCGGGCGGGCGCAGCTGAAGGAGGCGGGGGTCCCCGGCTACATATTCCCGGAGTCGGCCGCGAAGGCGCTGGCGGCCATGTACCGGCACCGGACCTGGCTGGAGCGGCCGGAGGGAGACTTCCGTGAATTCGACGTGGACCGGGCGGCGGTGCAGCGGATCGTGGCGGAGGCCTGTGGCCGGGGCACGGACCACCTGGCCGGGCCGGAGGCGCTGGCGGTATTCCGGGCCTACGGGATCCCGGTGCTGGAGTCCAGGGTCGTCGCCACGGCGGACGAAGCGGTTGCCGCCGCACGGGAGCTGGGGCTGCCGGTAGTGCTGAAGATCGAGTCGCGGGACGTCGTCCACAAGACGGACGTGGGCGGCGTCGTCGTGAACCTGGTCGACGAGGAGCAAGTGCGGGCGGAGTTCGAAGCGATGATGGAACGGGTCCGGTCGAAGCTCCCGGAAGCGCGCGTCGACGGGGTGTTGGTCCAGCGGTTCGTGCGGGGCGGCCGGGAGACCATCATCGGCGCGACCACGGACCCGACGTACGGGCCGATGCTCATGTTCGGCCTGGGCGGCATCTACGTCGAGGCGCTACAGGACGTTGCGTTCCGGGTTCATCCGCTGTCGGACGTGGATGCCAACGAGATGATCCGCTCGATCCGCGGCTACAAGGTGCTGGAGGGCTTCCGCGGCGAGCCGGCGGCGGACCGGGAGACGCTGGTGGAGATGATCCTGCGCGTGTCCCAGCTCATGGGCGACAACCCGGAGATCCAGGAGATGGATATCAACCCGTTCCTGATCCAGGAGGCGGGCGGCGTCGCGCTGGACGCCAGGATCCGGGTCCGCTGTCCCTGACCCGAGTAGGGCGCTCAGAGGAGCCGCGCGCCCCGGACGGCCGTGCGCTCCTTCCAGCGCTCGACGCGGGGGCGGCGGGCGAAGCTGGCGGGCGTGATCTCGATGGCGCTGCCCAGGTCCTCCAGGAAGAGGCTCTCCAGGCGGGCGCCGATCTCCCTGTCCTGGGTGAGGAGGCTGGTCTCCTCGTTGAGGGACAGGGAGCGGTTGTCGAAGTTCAGGGTGCCGACGATGGACCAGGCGCCATCGGCGACCAGGGTCTTGGCGTGCATCATGGCCGGCTGGTACTCGTAGATCCGGACCCCACCATCGAGCAGCTCCTGGTACATGCCGCGACCCGCATAACGTACGATGGGGACGTCGGTGTTGGATGACGGCGCCAGGATGCGGACGTCGACCCCGCGGCCCGCCGCGTCGGTGAGCAGCTCGCGGAACTCGTCGCCCGGGACGAAGTAGGCGTTGGCGATGTAGAGGCGTTCGCGGGCGGAGGCGATGGTGAAGGCGAGGAGCCGCTCGGCGCCGCTCATGCCGATGTCGGGCCTGGAGTGGAGCAGGCCGGCGATGACGGGCCGGGCACACCGGCGAGTCGGCAGACCGTAGGCCGACTCCCGCTCGTGGATGCCCGGGTAGTACAGAGACCCCATCAGCAGCTCACCAGCCGCCTCGGCCCACCCCGCCGCGAACGCGGCCTGAAAGGCGGCAACGACCGGGCCGGTGACCCGAACGTTGGTGTCGCGCCAGCCGGGCTCGTCGCCATCGCCGCGAGCGGACCACAGGTCGGCGAGGCCGAAGCCGCCGGTGTAGCCGATGGTGCCGTCGATGACCACGAGGCGGGCGTGGGACCGCTCGTGGGCCCTGTGAACGGTCCACCAGCGTAGCGGCCGGAAGGTGCGGGCGTCCACACCGGCCTGTCGGAGGGGCTCGAAGTAGGAGTCGGGCAGATCCGATCCGAAGGCATCGTCCAGGAACAGGATCCTGACGCCGGCCCTGGCGCGGTCGATGAGGATCGAACGAAGCTCGTCCGCGACGTGACCGGGCTGGCAGTAATAAAGGTGGAGGGTGATGGACCGCCGGGCGGCGCGCAGGTCTGCGAAGAGGCGCGGAAACGTCTCCCGGCCGTCCAGCACGAGCTCGACCTCGTTGCCATCGAAGAACCGGATGTTGCTGGTGAGGGATACCTGGTCCAGGAAAGCCAGGTCGTCGGGCGCCGGCACGTCCCGGGGCATGACGAGGCGCTCGGGCGGGGCCGTGGCCGCGGTGATCAGCACCACGATCACCAGGATCACACCCACGATGAAGCCCAGCACGACATAGAGCACGCGGCCCGACTCCGGGGTTCAGGTTGCGATGCGGGGCTTCGCAGCGCCCGGGGCGGTGCATACGCCGGGCCAGTCGTCTATCTTCCGCGCCATGCACTATCATCTCATCGGGATCGCGGGCACCGCGATGGGCTCGCTGGCGGGACTGCTCCGCCAGGCCGGCCACCAGGTCACGGGCTCGGACGAGGGCGTCTACCCGCCCATGTCCACCATGCTCGATGGGCTCGACATAGCGTACGCCCACACCTTCGATCCAGCGAACCTGGACCCCCGGCCCGAGATCGTGGTGGTCGGTAACGCCATATCCCGGGGGAACCCGGAGCTGGAGGCCGTCCTGGAGCGGCGCCTCTACTACACCTCCGCCGCGCACACCATCAAGGAGGCGTTCCTCCGCAGCCGGCGCGTCCTGGCCGTGGCGGGGACGCACGGCAAGACCACCACGACCTCCATCCTGGCCTGGCTCCTGGAAAGCGCCGGGCTCGACCCGTCCTTTCTCATCGGGGGCGTGGCCGAAAACTTCGGCACCTCCTTTCGCCTCACGGACTCGGACCTGTTCGTCATCGAGGCCGACGAGTACGACACCGCGTACTTCGACAAGGGCCCCAAGATGTGGCACTACCTGCCGCACACGGCCGTGGTAGGCAACCTGGAGTTCGATCACGCCGACATCTTCCGCGACGACGTGGCCTACCGCTTCGCGTTCGAACGCTTCATCAACCTCGTCCCCCGCAACGGAACCCTCGTGGCGGGGTGGGACTCGCCGATTGTGCGGGAGTTGGCGGGGCGCTCGCCGGCACCGGTGGAGGGCTTCGGAATCGGCGGCCCGGTGGGTGGGGGTGGGGGTGGGGGTGGGGGCGGTATGGGTCAGCCGGTCTGGCGAGCAGATGGTATCGAGTACGGTCCGAACGGCACGCTCTTCAACCTGTACCACGGCGACGAGTGCCTGGGCGACTTCGAGACGCCCATGACCGGGGCGTTCAACGTGCAGAACTGTCTGGCCGCCATCGCCGCCGCCCGCTCCGTGGGCGCCGAATGGGACGGGATCCGGCAGGGGCTGAAGACCTTCCGCAGCGTGCGGCGTCGGATGGAGGTCAGTGGCGAGGTACGGGGCGTCACGGTTATCGACGACTTCGCGCACCACCCCACCGCCGTTGCCGGCACCATCGAGGCCGTCCGACAGCGCTTCGGCGCTGACCGCCGCGTCGTCGCCATCTTCGAGCCGCGCAGCTATACCGCCCAGCGCCGCGAGTTTCAGGACGACTACCGCCGCGCGCTCCAGGGCGCGAGCCGGGTCATCATCGCGGGCCTCTTCCACCCCGAGCGCTACAACCGCGCCAGCGGCATGGACCCGGACGAGCTGGCCGCCCAGCTCCGGGCCGACGCCGTCGACGCGCGCCACATCCCGAATGTCGACGACATCGTCCGGACCCTCACCCCCGAGCTGGAGCCGGGCGACATCGTGCTGATCATGTCGAACGGCGGGTTCGGCGGAATCCACGGCAAGCTGCTGGACGCGCTGGGCAGCGCTTAGGGCCGCGGACGCTCGGCGCGAAGGCTGAGGGCCGCGGTCGCCGGCGGGCACCGTCAGTGCGCGGTCGAGGGCGCCCTGCCCCGGTTGGCGTGTTCCGCCATTGGCCCGCCCCGCGGATGGCCGAAGGGTACGCGGGAAGGACGATTCTCACCACGTGGAACGATCTTGAGCGCTCGGTCCTCCGCCATCTCGCTGTACAGCAAGCGGCTGTGGCGGTGTGAGTCAATCTTGATGGTTCAACATGGTGAGGATCGGGAGCTTCGCCGATGGGAAGGAGGCGGGCGTGACGGGGGATCGGGAGCGTCTGTGGCGGGCGTTCAACCCGCCGCCGGAGCATTACGATGTGCGTGACACCGCACCGTTCGCTGTCACTTTGGCGCAGCGAGCGCTGCGACGGTCGCTGGTGCAGGGCCGCTGGGCGCTGGGTCTATGCGAGGGTCGTGACCTGGTGCTGCTGGAGATCGGCCGGCTCGACGGCTCGGCGACGTCGAAGCAGCTACGCGGCTCGCTGGGGCTGAGCGCCAACAGCCTGTCCACGGTGCTGCGTCGCTCGGAAGAGCTGGGCTACGTGGTGCGAGACCGGGATGACGGGGATGGCCGTTCCTGGCGGCTGTCCCTGACGGCGGATGGCAGGCGAGTGGCGGTGCGGGCTGCGGCTATGTGGCGGGAGGCGGAGGCGGCGTTGGAGACGGGGCTGAGCGAAGGGGACGTCGTCTGGCTGCGAAGCCTGGCGCGACGGGCCGGCGCCGCATGGCTGGAGCGGGTCGCGGCGGACGAGGAAGTCCGTCGATCCGTGTAGCTTCCCGACTGCCGTGCCGGCGTTACCTTCCTGACCGGGACACGGGACCACGAGGAGAGAATCGGGCGACATGGCACTGGACACGTCGAAGTTCATTTTCGTGATGAAGGACCTCCGCAAGGTGGTGCCGCCGAAGCGGGAGGTGCTGAAGGGGATCTGGCTGTCGTTCTACCCGGGCGCGAAGATCGGGGTGGTGGGGCCGAACGGGTCGGGGAAGAGCACGGTGCTCCGGATCATGGCGGGGGTCGACCGTGACTTCCAGGGCGAGGCGTGGCCGATGAAGGGGATCCGGATCGGGTACCTGCCGCAGGAGCCGGAGCTGGACCCGCAGCTGAGCGTGAAGGGGAACGTGGAGGAGGCGGTCCGGTCGCAGCGTGACCTGCTGCGTCGTTTCGACGAGATCAACGCGAAGTTCGCCGAGCCCATGTCGGACGACGCGATGCAAGCGTTGATCGAGGAGCAGGGCTCGGTACAGGAGGCCATCGATCACCAGGGGCTGTGGGACCTGGACCGTAAGATCGAGATCGCCATGGACGCGCTGCGTCTGCCGCCGGCGGACGCGGACGTGAGCCGGCTGTCGGGCGGGGAGCGTCGTCGTGTGGCGCTGTGTCGGGTCCTGCTGGAGGAGCCGGACATGCTGCTGCTGGACGAGCCGACGAACCACCTGGACGCGGAGAGCGTCGCCTGGCTGGAGCGTCACCTGGAGCAGTTCGAGGGGACCATCGTGGCGGTGACCCACGACCGGTACTTCCTGGACAACGTGGCCAAATGGATCCTGGAGCTGGACCGGGGCGCGGGGTTCCCGTACGAGGGGAACTACTCGAGCTGGCTGGAGCAGAAGCGGGAGCGGCTGCGTCTGGAGGAGAAGCAGGAGAGCGCGCGGCAGCGGACGCTCGAGCACGAGCTGGAGTGGATCCGGATGTCGCCGAGGGCGCGGCAGTCCAAGGGGAAGGCGCGGGTGAACGAGTACGAGCAGCTGCTGGCGAAGGACCCGCGGGAGCAGCTCCGCACCGCCGAGATCATCATCCCCTCCGGGCCTCGGCTGGGCGGCGACGTGATCACGGCGAAGGGTCTGACCAAGGGCTATGACGACAAGGTCCTCATGGACGGCGCCGAGTTCGCCATCCCGCCGGGCGCCATCGTCGGGATCGTTGGGCCCAACGGCGCCGGGAAGACCACGCTGTTCCGGATGATCGTGGGCGAGGAGTCGCCGGACTCGGGGGAGCTGCGTGTGGGCCAGACGGTGGAGCTGGCGTACGTGGACCAGAGCCGGGACGCGCTGGACGGGGAGAAGACGGTGTACGAGGAGATCAGCGGCGGCCGGGACGAGGTCGAGCTGGGGAAGGCGGAGGTGAACGCGCGGGCTTACTGCTCGTGGTTCAACTTCAAGGGCCCGGAGCAGCAGAAGCAGGTGGGCGTGCTGAGCGGCGGCGAGCGGAACCGTGTGCACCTGGCCAAGCTTCTGAAGAGCGGCGGCAACGTGATCCTGCTGGACGAGCCTACAAACGACCTGGACGTGGACACGCTGCGGGCGCTGGAGGACGCGCTGCTGGAGTTCGCCGGCTGCGTGCTGGTCATCAGCCACGACCGGTGGTTCCTCGACCGCATCTCCACCCACACCCTCGCCTTCGAGGGCGACAGCCAGGTCTTCTTCTACGAGGGTCCGTGGAGCGAGTACGAGGCGGACCGGAAGCGAAGGCTGGGCGGCGAGGCGGAGCAGCCGCACCGGATCCGGTACAAGAAGCTGGTCCGGTAGCGGGCCTGGGACCGTCCCACCGATACAGCGCGGCGAATCCTACCCTGCATGCTGGGCCAGCGCCCGCTGGCGCTCCTCGTCGCGCGGGCGGAGGGCGAGGGCGAGGGCCGCGAGGAGCAGCATGAGGACCGCCACGACCAGGTACGCGGCGGAGAAGCCGCGCAGGTGGGGGAGCGAGCCGATGATGGCGCCCACGGCGGCGGCGCCCACGAGTCGTCCGATGGAGATGAAGACGGTGAGGACGCCCTGGGCGGCGCCGCGCTCGGCGGGTGGCGCCTCGTTGAGCATGACATAGCGGAGCGACGAGCCCAGGAGCCCCGCCAGCCCGAGGCCGACGGTGAATCCCGCTGCGTAGACGAGTGCGAGTCGGTGGGGGAACGCGGCCACGCCGAGCAATCCGGCAGCGATCAGCCCGGTCGAGCAGAGGACGACCACGCGCGACCCGACCCGGTCCAGCATCCTGCCGAACAGCGGCGCGCCAACCACCAGCGCGGCCACGATGGGAAGTAGCATGAACGACGCCCTCGACGCCGTCACGCCGAAGGAGGCGACGAACAGGGCTGGCACGAAGACTACCGAGGCCTCGGTGATCCCCGCCCCCACGCCGATCCCGCTCACGATCCCTACCTGACGGGAGCGGAAGAGTCCGGGCCGGATGATGGGGTCGGCTGCGCGTCGCTCCACCCGGACGAAGACGATGCCGAGGGCGGTGGCCAGGCCGAGGAGCGGTCCCACGCGGGGGTCGAGCAGGCTACCGGGCAGGTTGGCGGCATCGATCCGGTTGAGTCCGAAAGAGAGCGCGACGAGCCCGGCAGCCAGTACCGCCATGCCGGCCAGGTCGAAGGGCCGCGGCTCCTGCACCTGCCCGGCGGGCAGGAGACGGAGCGCGCCCACGATGACCGCGGCGGCGATGGGCAGGTTCACCAGGAAGAGCCAGGGCCAGCCGAAGATGAGCAGCACGCCGCCGATGATGGGACCGATGAGGAACGCGATCCCAAAGACGGCGCCGATCAGGCCCAGGGCGGCTCCGCGGCGGTGGGGCGGGAAGATGTCGCCGATGACTGCGGTGGCCACGGGGAAGATCCCGCCCGCGCCGAGCCCCTGCACCGCACGCCCGGTGAGGACCAGGCCGTAGCTCGGGGCCAGAGCCACGAGGAGCGAGCCTGCGGCGAAGATAGCCACGTCGGTGGTGTAAACGGCGCGGCGGCCATAGCGGTCCGACAGCTTGGCCATGAGCGGCGTGCCAATGAGGTTGAAGAGAACGTAGATGCTGAGCATCCACGCCGCGGCCCGGTCGTCGATGCCGAAGCTGGCCCGGACCGCGGGGAGGGCGGGGCCGATGATCGAGATGTCCAGCGCGCCCATGAGCACGCCGGCGAACAGGAGCGCCAGGATCCGGTTCCGGCGGCCCTCGGGCACGTCCACGTCGTCTTCTTCCCCTTCCACTTCTTAATGCGTCGGTGTGACGGCGGGGGAAAGGTCACGGGGCGCACGGGAAAACACAACGGGGGTGGGTGGCCTTTACGTGGCGGACAGGGCCTGGGAAGCCGAGCCGTGCTCTGCCGCCGTCCCTGCGCCCACCGCCGACCCTGCCTCCACCGTCGAGCCCCGTTCAGGATCCCCTGGCTCCGGTCCTGGCTCCGGCTCCGGCCTCGGCTCCGGCTCCGGCTCCGGCCTTGGCT
>CAYXJH010000040.1:0-16397 GCA_964465415.1 uncultured Gemmatimonadaceae bacterium | reverse complement strand
CGCTCAAGGAGTCCGTCGAACAGTTCCGCAGGACGGCGGGCGAGGCGGGTCGCGCCGCCGGGACTGAGCGCAGAATACGAAGAGGCCCCGGCGCGCCATGCGAGCCGGGGCCCCTTTCAGCAGCCCGGGTGGGCTACTTCTTGACCGCGTCCTTCAGGGCCTTGCCCGGCCGGAACGACGGGCTCACCGTGGGACCGATCTTGATCTCCTTGCCGGTGCGAGGGTTGCGACCGGTGCGTGCCTTCCGCTTGCGGGTCTCGAATGTGCCGAAGCCGGTGATCTGGACGCGGTCCCCCTTCTTGAGGGCTCGGGTCACCACGCCGTCCTTCGTGTTGAACAGGGCGTCGATCGCGCGCTGCGCATCGGACTTAGTCATGTCGGTCTTGCTCGCCAGCGATTGTACTAGCTCGGACTTGTTCATTGAGTTGCTCCTCGACGTGGGTGAATTGTGACGGATCGGGGTGAGGACACTCGCGCGGCAACACCCACTTCGTTGACACTTGCCGAATCACACCGGCGGCGCCACGTTTTCATTTGCAGCCGGCCTGGCCGAAAGGCTCCGATAGAGTAGGGTGGGTCCCGGAGTGCGTCAAGGGAAAACGGCCGCCTCTCTGTTCCAGGTGCGTTGAGATCAATGGTCCTTCCACCCATCGAGTTTTCACGGGGACACGCGCACCGACGACCGCGGCGGCGCGCCGAGATCGGCGCCTCCGCGGTCCCCCCGAGCCGCAATCCCCGGCCCGAACCGGCGTGACTCCTCATCAATCGACGCGCGCCCAGGACGGCGAGAGCCGGGCGGAGCCTTCCGAGAGGGAGCTCCGGGTCGCGCGGCGCATCGCCGACCGCACACGCTCCGCGGCCTCCCCCGTCGAAGTGTATCGCGTTGCCCTGGCAACCCTTACGCCATTCGTGAACGCGACCTTCGCCTCGGTCTTCCTGCGCGACCCGGAGAACCCCGGCCTGCTTCGCCTGGCGTGCGCTTATAACTGGCCGCAGTCTTCCGCCCGCTTCCTCGCCGACCTCCGGATCCGCGAGGGCCTTGGCCCCACCGGTCGCACCGTTCGGACCGGGCGGGTCATGGAGGTGACGGACGTGTTCGAGGACCCAAGCTTCGTTGACTGGCAGGGGCCTGCGCGGGAGCTGGGATTCGCGTCCATGATCTCGATCCCCCTCATCGCCGGCGGCGAGGTGCTCGGCGCCATGAGCTTCTACTTCAAGGAGTGTCAACACCTCGACGAGGACGCCCGCGCACTCCTCTCTCTCGTCGCGGACCAGCTGGCGGCCGCCGCCCAGGGCACACGCTCCGAAGGTGCCGGTTCGGACGGCGGACAGACGTGACTCAGGCATCGCCGTTCCGGGCCAGCTCCGGAATGCCGGTGAACGCATCGGATACGCGTCGTTGTCGGCGCAGGCGAACCCCGCTATCGAGGTGCAGGTCGAACGAGGGGCGGGCGCTTCGGCGTAAGGGGTGATGCCGCTCGCGGCGATCAGCGGCGCCGTGGCCGTTCGCGGACGCATGACCAGCGGTGCTGCCACGGTCTTTCACGAACCGGATCTGACGAGCTCCCGGCATGGACGCTCCTTCGTAAGAGGAGACCCGATCTGGACGCGAACGTTCGAGCTCGAACGGATCAGTTTCGCTACGATGACTCCCTGTCTTCGCGGGTTTCGGCGGGCTCCGCACGTCGTGCAAGTCCCGCGCCTGCGAGCCGGCTGGAGGCCGGTCGTCAGGCGCGGGTTTCGGCGGGCGGGCCGATCAGTACCGCACGCCGAGCTCGCTGGTGGCCCCGCGGCCGCTGGCGATCAGCTCGACCGTCCAGTTGTGGGGGTCGAGCCCATCCGTCTCGCGGTCCCGGTAGCTGGTTCCATACTTGACCATGCCGCCGGGGACCTGGTCGCTCAGCCACCACTCATACGTGCCGTAGCCGGACCCGTACCGGACATGGCGAGCGCTGTACGTGCCGGCGGGAACACGGACCGATGCCGTGCCGACCGTTGCGCCTTCTAGGCTCTCCGCGGTGAGACGGCGTGGGGCCACGTAGCCGAACGTGCCTTCTTCGACCGGCATCTCCTGCGCTTCGGTATCACCGGGCATACGACTCCGCATGCGGACGAGCTCGCCCGTAGTGGGGTCGAACTGGGCCTCGACGCTGATGCTGTCGCGCCCCTCACCGCCCTCGGAAATGAACTTCACGCGCCACCACTCCTTGCCGTCCTGGGCACGGTGCAGGAACGCCCGCTCCAGCTCCGGCTGCTCCGACTCGTCCACCTCCGTCATCCGCCAGCGGGTCCACTCGCCCGGCTCATACTCGGTACCCTGGAACGTGTAGGAGCCCGAATGGAAGGCCATCGTGAAGAGGTAGTTCATGTACAGCGCGGTGAGATCGGGAGTCCAGACCGCCGGCATGCGAGCGGCCAGGGCGGCGCCCGCGCGGGCGCCGATCGCCGTGCCGACCCCTTCACCGGTCCTGCGGGCGGCGCTATCCAGCGCGCTGCTCACGGTGGTGGCGCAGCCTGTGACGGCGATCACCGAGGCAAGCAGGATCGGGCGAAACGTTGACTTCATCCAAACCTCCGGGGAGAGCTACAGTTGTGGCGCTGTGCGGTCTGGCCGCGGGATATGCGGCGAGGCCGCGTACCGTCCGGGGCGAGCAAAGGTAGGCGGCCGCGTAACCGATTTCAAGAGCGACGGCCGGTCCGGAACCGAATCCGGGCCGTGCGGATCAGCCCCGCGTCCGACGCTTCAGTTCCTCGAGTCGTTCGGCCGCCGCCCGCTCCCGCGCACTGTCTTCCAGCGACCGGAAGTCGTCCTCCCGCGGATGCCGGTTCAGGTCCACCTCGACCGGATCGTCGGGCACCAGCCCGGCGGCCAGGAGAGCACGCTCCATGTCGGCCAGGTCCCGCCGGCAGAGGGCCCGCTCGGCGCGCAGGGCGTCCAGCTTGCGGGTGAGGACGTCCGCACGCTCCTGGTGACGGGCGCGATACTCGGACGCGATCTGCACGGTCTCATCATCGCCGATGTCGCGCGCCATTCGCTCCCGCCGGGCGCAGACGTCGGCCTGCTCCCGCTCGTACTCGTGACCCTTGCGGCAGTCTTCGATTTCACGGTCCAGCCGCTCGATCTGGTTGCGGGCGTTGCCGACCTCCCGGTACAACGCGCGCGTGCGCGCACCGCCGGCCGAGTCGCCCGCTTCGAGCTCCGTCCAGAAGTTGTCCACCGCCTGGCGCCAGGCGCGCTTGAAGTTGTCGAACATGAGTTAGGATGACGAAGGGGTGGCGCGCGAACAAGCGCTACCAGCTGATGTTGCCTTCCTGGCTGGTGTCGATCTCCTCGGTGTCGCCCGTCTCGAACAGGTACGCCTCCATGTTCTGGGTCAGGAACGCCCGGGCCTCGGGATCCCGGACGTCGAGTCCGTAGTGATTGATCAGCGCCTGCTGATACCCGAGCCACTCTCCCCAGCACGTCCGACAGATCGACGCGTGAATTCGCTCGCCGAGCTGGGTTCGGAGCGGCGGCCGGTCCAGCGACTCGCCCGTACGCCCGCACCGCGTGCACCGGAGTTCCGTCATCTGCTCTCTCCCCCATCTTGTGGGACCGCCGGCCGGCCCGTCATATTTCGGCACGCTCTCCTGCGAGTGGATCACGCACAAGGTATGCTGGGACCTGGTTGTGTCCACCCCTCCGCCGTCGACCCTGCGACCGTTCTATGGATGATGTAGAGAAGTCACGGATCAAGACACGCGGCGTGCTACTGGCGACGGGAGGCCTGACCACTGCGCTGCTCGTCATGCTGGGGATGGGCGCGCTCGGCATCGTCGACCTGCGACTGGAGCAGTGGCTCCAGGCCGCGGCCGCGACGGTGCTCGTGCAGGGCGGGCTCATCCTCATCGTACGCGCGGGCTGGGACGCGAGGCTGCGTGTCGATCCCCACTTCCTCTACACGCCCCTCTTGGGCGCGATGCTGCTGCTCGCCCTCTACATGTACCTCGCCCCAGAGCTGCGCACGATGGTGCTGCTCGGCTGGTTCGTGGCCCTCCTGTTCATGGCCGGGCTGGGTGGGCTCAAGGCGGTGGTCCGGTTGAGCGCGCTCATGATGACCGGCTACTTCACGATCGTGATCGTGCTTCATGGGAAAGGTCACCCGCTATCGCTCAGCTTCGAAGCGGCCGTCACAGGGTCGGTGTTCCTCGTCAGCATCTACGCGGGCCTCGTGTTCGAGCGCCTCCGGGCCGACCGCCGGGAGATGCGCGACCTGCGCACGCGCCTGGCCGACATGGCGCTCACGGACCCGCTGACCCAGCTGCCGAACCGCCGTCACTTCGAGGAGGTGCTGCGCGCCGAGCTCGACCGCGTTCGCCGCCACGGCGGGGCGTGCACCGTGGTCATGATCGATGTGGACTACTTCAAGCACTACAACGACTCCGTCGGCCACCTGGCGGGTGATACGGTCCTGCGGGAGCTCGGCGACGTGATGCGGCGCGAGCTCCGGCTCCACGACATGGTCTCGCGCTACGGCGGCGAAGAGTTCGCACTGATCATGATCAACGCGGGCACGGCGGAGGCTCGCCCGATCGTGGAGAGGCTCCTCCGAGACGTCTTCGATCACCCGTTCCGCCATCGCGACATCCAGCCCGCGGGCCGCCTGACGGTGAGCGCGGGGATGGCGAGCTTCCCGGAGCACGGCGTCACGTACGGCCAGCTGCTCCGAAAGGCGGACGACGCGCTCTACGCGGCGAAGCGAGCGGGCAGGAACCAGGTGTGCGCCGCCGGGGCGGCTGCCCCGGTGGGCATGCCGGGCTGATGGACGAACCGGTGCAGGACCGGGCGGGGGACGTGCTTGACGCCGGGACCTGGCCCCCGAAGCTTATGCGCCTGGCGCCCCGTGCCGTCACGAGCTGGCGCATCGCCGGCGCGGGGCGCGCCGTCGTGCTCGCCGGCGCAGTCCTGACGGGCGAATGGCTGATCGGGACGCCGCTGCCGTTCGGCCTGCCGGCAGCCATCGTCGCCGTCACGGCGCTGGCCTGGGCCACGGTCGTAGCGCCGATCCGATACCGGCGTTGGGGATTCGCTCTCCGTCCGACCGACCTCTACCTCCGCCACGGCGTACTCTTCCGCACCACCAGCATCATCCCGCACGCCCGGATCCAGCACGTGGATACACGTCATGGCCCCATCGATCGCTGGCTCGGGCTGGCCGAGCTGGTCGTCTATACCGCGGGAAGCAGGGGCGCGATCGTGTCGATCCCGGCACTGGGCCGCGATGCAGCCGAGGCGCTCCGGGACCGACTCGCTGCACTGAGCGGCGCTGGCGATGCCGTCTGAGGGCCGACGGCTTCACGGATTCACCGTCGTCTCCCGGGGGCTCCGTCTGGGCCGCCGACTCATCTTCCCCGCCATCCTGGGCGGCGCGTCCGTGGGGGATGACTTCGGGAGCATCGTCTTCTGGGTCATTCTGATCCTGTCCCTGCCATCCATCGTCGTGGCTGCGGCTCAATGGCTCGTCTTCCGCTACCGCCTCGAGGCCGACGAGCTGATCATCGACAGTGGAGTCGTGGCCCGGCGTAGGCGAGTGATCCCCATCGACCGGATCCAGAATGTGGACCTGGAGCAATCACCGATCGAGCGGCTGGCACGCGTCGCCGAGCTGCGCATCGAAACGGCCTCGGGTGGACGGGAGACCGAGGCGGGTCTCACCGTTCTGGCCCTGTCAGATGCGCGAGAGCTCCAGGCCGAGCTGCTCCGGAGACGGGCCGGCGCGCGAGGTCGCGCGGCGGCCGGCCTCGCGGTGGATCCGGAGCCCCCCGCCACCGAGCGGTTGCTCCGTCTCTCCTCGTTCGATCTTGCGCTGGCCGGTGCAACATCGAACGAGGCCGGGCTCATCGCGGCAGGTCTGGCTACCCTCCTGGAAATCGGCATGCGGTTCGGGGCGCTGGACCGCCTCGGCGCTCGCGTAGACGACGCCATCGCCGCCGGGGCCGGCATCGGCTGGATGGGCGCCGCGACGGTGTTCGCCTTGCTGGCCCTCACATTCCTCGTCCTGGGCTGGCTCGTGTCCATCGTGGTCAGCGTCGTGCGCTTCCATGGCTTCACCCTCGCCCGGGCCGACGACGACCTGATCCGCGAATACGGCCTTCTCAGCCGGCATCACACCACCGTGCCGCTCGAGCGCGTCCAGGCGGTGCGAGTGGAGGAGACCCTGCTCCGGCGGCCCCTGGGACTCGTGAGCCTCAAGATCGAGACGGCCGGCGCCGGGCCGCAGGAGCAGCGCGGTGTTGGCGGCGGCGCGGAGGCGTATGTGCCCATCGCCCGCAAGCGCGACGTCGGGCCGCTCCTGCGCCAGGTCTTCCCCGACGCTCGATTCGATGACGTCCGTCTCCAACCCGTGGCCCCGCCCTCACGGCGGCGCGAGTTCACCAGGCTCAGCGCTCTCGCCCTCGTCATCGCGGCCGCGCTCGGCGCGGCCATCGGCCCCGAGCTGCTACTCCTGGCCGCGCTCGTCCTGCCCGCATGGCTTCTCGCCGCCGCCCGCTACCGCGCTCGCGGTTGGGCACGCGCCGGAGGATACGTCCTCGCCCGGAGCGGCGTACTCACCCGCACTACCTGGGTCGTGCCGGACCGGAAGATCCAGACATTGCATGTCCGGGAGACTCCCTTCCAGCGACGGTGGGCGCTGGCTACGCTGCTGGTCGACACCGCCGCCTCCGGCCGGGCCGCCAGCGTCGTCGATCTTCACCGCGACACGGCCTCCACCCTTCTCGCCCAGCTGGCCAGAGACGCCGACCATTCGCGCCTCCGTGGCGACGTCCAACGACCCTGACGTCGGGAGCCCGGCAACCCGCCACGGGCTGGACCGGGCATGCGCTACCCGGTTATCCTCTTCGCACCCGCCGTCCGGCTCGCACCGCAGCAACGCGCATGCCGTGCGACCACGGCACCAGTCATACGCCCGGGCCCGGTGCCCGGCCGTTCAGGACACGAACAATGGCCGATTACCGATTCCGCGTCTCCGACGCCTATTTCGTTCCTCTCCGAGGCTGGATGCTTCGCCTCAAGCTTCTCGATGGCGCCTTCAAGCCGAGCATGCTCAAGCCCGGAACCGCGCTCCGCCTCACCGCTCCGGATGGGGAGGAGCGGGTCGTGTCGGTGCTCGGACTCGGCGCCACCGCCGGCCGCCAGAGTCAGGCGCGCGTCGATGCCTACAGCGAGTTCGACATCGTCATTCCCCACGAAGATGCCGTCCGCCACGACCGGCCGGTCGACCTCGGTTGGATGGCGACGCCTGAACGCTGACGGCGATGCAAGGACAGCGCTGCACAAACCTTGACACCGTCTCCCGTTTCGGCGGTATTACCGTTTCCGACACGGACAAACAAGGGGAGGCGGGAATGCGGATGTCAGCGGCCGAGCTCGGTGACAATCTGGCCCAGCTTGTATGGGAAAGCTTCACGGACTTCATAGAGCGCCGCGCAACGCCGGGTCTGGCAACTGACGATGACGGGGGGGCAGCGGTCCTGACGCTACCGACGGTCGAGCCGGAGGAAGCACTGATCTTTTTCATGTGGCTGCATACGCGGGCATGCCAACAGGCTTGCGGCCACCGGCCTGACGCGGCGAGGTCCGTACTGGATGCGATGCACAAGGCGCTGTATGAGGACCTGGAAGCGCGTTCGATCTCGCGGGTCCAGCTGCCGTTGTTCGAGCAGAGGGTGAGCGCGCGGTACATCGAGTATTATGAAGCGGCGAGCGGCGCAGCGGACGAAAAGGTCGTCGAGGTGGCGGCCCGCCATGTCTTCATGGACGGGGTGTCGAGGCCCGCGGTCGTGCTGGAGCTCGGCGAGGCGGCCACGGTGACCAGCGGTCCCCTTCGTGACTTCCTCCAGGAGATCCGGCTGGACGACTGATCGCCGGGTCTCAGCCGGGAGCGGAGCCGCCCTCCGGGGTCGGGGGCGGCCGTTCATCCCACTTGACCCATTCGAACGCGGTCCGGCACGACAGGCACCAGTAGGTGGCAACGGTGAGGGCGGTGCCGAATGGCGAGTGCAGCTCCGTGTCCCGGCCATCACAGAACGGGCAGGTGACGCGCCCCGGCAGACCGTATTCTTCCGCTCGCGCCATCAGTCCATGAGGAACGCGCGGTTCCGGTCCCCCCGTACCTTGCGGATGGTCTCCGGGTCCGGTCCGCCGGATCGGGTACGCCGGCGGGCTTCGTCGAATGTGTCGAGCTCGACCGTTCGATTGGCCACTCCGTCCACCCCGGCCACCGCCAGCAGGGGGGCAACGAGGTCCACGAAACGAGCCCGGAGCGACGTGCCCGCCTCGGTCACCACCCTGGCTTGACGGAGCCCCTCGCCGCGGTCCGAGTCGCCACCGAACCAGGCCAGAATGGAGTCCAGCATGCCGTCCACCGCTTCCGTGAGGGCCTCACGGGAGGCCTCCGTGCCGTTCGCGAGACGGCGGAACCAGGCCGCGCCATGGGCGGCGTGGAACTTCTCCTCCTCGAGCACCTTCTCCACCCGTTGCCGCAGCGGCTCGTATGCGGAGCCGCGCAAGGCCTCCAGCTGGGTCGACACCGCCGCATCCGCCAACGTCATCAGCGCGACGACTTCGGGCCAGCTCCGCGCGGGGGAATCCAGCACGTCCATGCTGTGATAGCCGTCCGGTTCGCGGCCGTGCTCCAGCTGGTCCACGTCCTCGTCGAACTCCTTCAGCAGCGCGTACAGGAGACGGGCGTGGCCCCACTCGTCCTGCGCCATCGAGGAGCACGCGATCCCCGTCTCCAGCTCGGGCGCGCCGAGCATCCACTCCGCGTACCGGTAGCCCAGCAGCCGCTTCGTGTCCGCCAGGACGAGGATCAGGTCACGGACCGCCGCCCGGGTTCCTGCGTCCAGCTCGTTCTCCTCCTTTGCGCCTGCCGTCATTCGGACACCACCGGCTCGCCACGGGCCACCGTGAACACCTCACGGAGTTGCTCGCGCGCCACGATGTACATGTCGAACCACCGCTCCTCGTCGTAGGTGTTGAACGCATACACCCGCGCCAGCTCTTCGTCCGGCGCGTTCAGATTCCCGATATGACGAAGCGGCTCTCCTCGTGTCTTCCGTGCGAACACTTCGTAGATCATCCGACCCCCTCGCTCGCGTTCACGCCGCGACCCCGTACTTCCGCAGCGTGGCCTTGCCCTCATCGGTCAGCATCGCCCGCGTCCAGGGCGGGTCCCACACCACCTCGATCTCCACGTGGTCCACGTCCGACTCCGCCAGGAGCCGATCACGGATATCCATCTGGATCAGGCTCATGCAGGGGCAGGCGGTGGCCGTGAAGGTCATCGTGACGCGCAGCGCACCGCCCGTCGGCTCGATATCGTAGATCAGCCCCATGTCCACCACGCTGGTGGGGAGCTCGGGGTCGAGCACGTCCTTGAGCGCGCGCCAGTACCGCTCCGTGCCCGGACGTACCACCACGTGATCGAGGACCGGCGCGCCGACGGCGACGTTGAGGACGAGTGCGCTCACGCGGCCATGAGGCGGTTGACGTCGAGATGGCTCTTGCGGACCGACTCGACGTAGCGCTCGTTCATGGGGCCGCGTCCCTTCCAGCGGTCCCATACCTGGTCCCACGTGATCTCGCCGCTGAAGTCCCAACGCTTGGCGTCGGGGTCGTACTGACAGGGGAATGGGTATTCCAGGACGTACTGCTCCTTCTGGTCATCGTAATGGGCCGGGACCTCGACGCCGATGGACTGGCAGAGCGGGACGGTCGAGCTCATCCAGGTCTGCCTCAGCTCGTCGTTCGTCATGCCCTTGAGCCGATAGTCGAGCTGGTCGCTGTGGCGCTTCAGCTCATCCGGCAGGCCGAACCATTCGATGGTCATGGGGAACATCCAGTCGACGGCGCGCTGCAGCTTCTCCCTCGCCTCGCCGCCGGCCGCGGCCAACCGCCGCATCCAGACCTCGCCGTGACGCAGGTGGAAGGTCTCCTCCATGTCGACCTTGACCAGAGCTCGCTTGAGCGGACCGTAGCTGGTGTTGCGGTGGACGTCGGACAACAGGGTGATCCCTGCGCGGTCGAAGAATCCGTTCGCCGTGACGAGCTCGGCCCAGTTCTCGAGCGGTTGGTCGAACCCGTACGGATGCTTGAACTCCCGGGGCTCGCGGCCGTAGAGCAGGTGCTCCTTGTCCAGCCCCATGTCCTCCAGGATGCGGTACGCGATGTTGGCGTGCGCCAGCTCATCCTGAATGATGGCCACGGCGCTGACCATGGTGTTGGTGGAGGGGGCGTCCTGCGCCGCGCCCCAGTAAGCGGGCGCGCTCATCAACTCCGTGTCGCCCTGCACGAGCAGCTGGATCGTGAGGGCCTTGTGATAGCCGGGGGTCATCTCGTCCGGAGACTCGAGGATGTACCCCTCCTGGACCTTCTTCTTGAGCTCGTCTTCGGTATACCGGGTCATCAAGGGCTCCGTCGGTGGGTTTGCCCGTTCAAGCTAGTCTAAGGGTGGAGGGGATGCAAAATGCTGGCTCGCGTGGCGGCTCGCACGCCGGCCCGCTGGCGCTCCCCCAGGGGGGTGCAGGGGGTAGTGGTATTGTCCTTGCCCAGTAACGGGGCCGAGCGCCCAGGTACACATGGACATCCAGTGGTGGCAATGAGCAATGGCACGGCGGGCCCGGGCCCCTTCTCGCTGACGGCGATCCTGACGGCGCTGGTGAGCGTCGCACTTGTGGTGGTCGCCGTGCTGTTGGTGGCGTACCAGACGTGCGGGTTCGAGGGGTGCCCGCCGGTGGAGCAGGTGGCGGGTTACGTGCCCGATGAGGCCTCGGTGATGGTGGATCGGGAAGGTCGGGAGATCGACAAGCTGTATCGCGTGCACCGGACCGTCGTTGGGCTGGACTCCCTGCCCGCGCACGTGGCGCACGCGTTCGTCGCCGTCGAGGATCGGAATTTCTACGACCATAGCGGCGTGGACATGGCACGGGTGCTGGGGGCGGCGTGGCAGAACATCCGGACGCGGGGGATCGCGGAGGGGTTCAGCACCATCACCATGCAGGTAGCGCGAAACGTGTTTCCCGACCGGCTGCCCATGCAGGCCCGTACGTTGAACCGGAAGATCGCCGAGATCCGGGTCGCCCGACAGATCGAGTCCCGGTACACGAAGGATGAGATCCTGGAGCTGTACATCAACCAGATCTACTTCGGGAGCGGGGCGTGGGGGATCGAGTCGGCCGCGCAGGAATACTTCGGCAAGCCGGCCACGGAGCTGACGCTGCCGGAGGCGGCCCTGATCGCCGGGCTGCCGCAGGCACCGTCTCGGCTGAACCCACGCCGGAACATGGAGGGTGCACTCGAGCGCCGGAGCACCGTGATCCGACGCATGGAGGCGGAGGGGTACATCGACGGGGCGCAGGCGGCGGCCGCGCAGGACGACGAGCCGCAGCTCGCGCGCTCGCGAATGGAGTCTCCGATGCGCGCCGCGTACTTCGTGGAGCACGTGCGGCAGGTCGTGCAGGAGGTGCTCGGCGACCTGGTCTACACGGGCGGATACCGGATCCACACCACGTTGGACCTCGATGCGCAGGAGCGCCTCGAGCAGGAGTTGGAGCAGCAGCTCCGGTCGATCGAGGCGGGTCGCTACGGGTACTATCCGCACCTCAGCTATGAAGCGGTGGTCAGCGACACGGCTCGTGTAACGGAGAGCGTGCAGACGTCCTACCTCCAGGCGGCCGCCGTGAGCATGGACGGGGGGACCGGCGATGTCCTTGCGCTGGTGGGCGGCCGGGACTTCGAGGATTCCAAGTTCAACCGGGCCACCCAGGCAAGGCGGCAGCCGGGCAGCGCATTCAAGCCGTTCGTCTACGCGGCTGCGATCCAGGCCGGGTACCCACCCAACATGGTACTGGAGGACACGCCCTACCGGCTGGTGCAGGATGGGCGTGTCTGGGAGCCGAGGAACTACGACGGGAGCTACGCCGGTGACATCACCATGCGACAGGCGCTCTTCCAGTCGAAGAACACCGCCACCGTCCGCCTGGCCGAGCAGGTCGGACTGGAGCGGGTGATCGGCATGGCCAGGTCCCTGGGGGTGGAGAGCGAGATTCCGCGCTATCCCTCCATCGCCATCGGCGCCGCGGAGGTCACGCTCATGGAGATGGTCACCGCATATGCGGCGCTGGCGGCGCTCGGCGAGCGGCCGGAGCCCCGGTTCGTCACGCACGTCACCGACCGGAACGGCCGGACCGTCTGGCAGGTGCCGCCGCGAGCCCGGAACGTTATGGCGCGGGACGTGGCATTCCTAACGCTGGATCTCATGCGCGACGTCGTGGACCGGGGCACCGGCACGGCGGTGCGCGGTGTGGGCTTCCGCCAGCCGGCCGCTGGGAAGACCGGCACCACGAACGAGTCGGCGGATGTCTGGTTCATCGGATCCACGCCCCGGGTGACCACCGGCATCTGGATCGGGATGGACGCTCGCCAGCGGATCACGGGCAACGCGACGGGCGGCCGACTGGCGGCGCCCGTATGGGGCCGGGTGATGCTGGGCATCGCGAACGGGGACGGTAACTGGACGCCGCCGCCTGGCGTGGAGCGGCTACAGGTCGACGCGTACGGCAATACGGTGGCCGCCAACTGCCCCACCTACGGTGACCTCCGCGAGGAGTACTTCCTCCGTGGCACAGCCAACTCGTTCGGCTGCCCGGGCTACGGCTACGACTACGACACGCTGTACGCCGACACGCTCTACCCCGGCGATGACGACGGCTGGTGGCGCCGGTTGCGCGAACGGATGCGGCGCGACGACGGCGACACGCTGCGGGACCCCAGGCCGCCCGACACCATCCGGACCGAGCCGTGGCCGACACCCGAGTCGCCGCCGGCCGACACCGTGCCCGGGGACACTGTCGCGCCCCAGCCGATCGGGGATCCGGTCGATCCGGACACGATCGGCGGGGTGCCGCCCGCCTGGCGCTGACCCTACCCTTGCGGCGGGGACGCCCTCGCACCATCCTCGCGCCGCCCGGCGCACGCCGGGTCAACCCGGATGGTGAGGAGGACCCATGAGGTTCGTCGTATTGGGCGCCGGCTTGCAGGGCTCGGCCTGCGCATTCGATCTACTGAGGAGCGAGCCGACCGCGACGGTCGTCGTCGCCGATCTTGACCCGACCCAACTGCCCCCGTTCCTGGACGCCTATCGCGACGACGAGCGGCTCGAGGCGGTGCGGCTGGATGCCAACGATCATACGGCGGTGGCCGGGGTGCTGGACGGCGCCGTCGCCTGCATGAACGCCCTGCCCTACTACTTCAACCATGACATGGCCCGGCTCGCCGTGGAGGCCGGCGCACACTACGCGGACCTGGGGGGCAACACCGAGATCGTGCGGCGCCAGCTGCAGCTCGATGAACGGGCGCGCGACCGGGGGGTCAGCGTGATCCCGGACACCGGACTGGCGCCGGGAATGGTCAACATCCTGGCAGGCGCGGGGATCGCCGCTCTGGACTCCGTGGACTCCGTGCGGATCTGGGTGGGCGGACTGCCCCGACATCCCGAGCCGCCGCTGAACTACCAGATCGTCTACTCCCTGGAAGGGGTCCTCGACTACTACACCACCCGATCGTGGGTGCTGCGCGATGGCCGGCCGACCGAGGTGGATGCCCTGTCGGAAGTCGAGCCGGTGGAGTTTCCCGCGCCCGTGGGGGAGCTCGAAGCGTTCCACACCGCTGGTGGCTTGTCCACCATGGCATGGGACTACGAGGGCCAAATCCCGACAATGGAATACAAGACGCTCCGGTACCCCGGCCACGCCGACCTCGTGCGGGCGATCCGGGACCTGGGCCTGCTGGACACGACGCCGATACCCGTGGGGGGCCACGATGTATCACCGCGGGACATGTTCATCGCCGTCGTGGACCATCGACTCCGGCGCCCCGGTTCGCCCGACCTCGTGGCCCTGCGGGTCGAGGTGGAGGGCCAGACCAACGGCCAGCCCACCCGCGTGCGATACGACCTGATCGACTATTTCGACCCGGAGACCGGCGTGAGCGCCATGGAGCGGACCACCGGGTACTCCCTCTCCATTACCGGCCTCATGCAGGCCCATGGCAGGGTGCCCGCCGGTGTGCGCACGCCCGATCAGGCGGTGCCCGCCGAGGAATACATCGAGGAGCTCGCCCGAAGGGGCGTTCGAATCGAGCGGTCCGAGACCCAGCGCGCCTGACCGGACTCCGCCCCGGGACGGCGCGGGCGGGAACGCATGTTGCACCACGGACCCGATACCGACCGGTCTGGACGGCATCGGCGACACGACATTTGCGACATGCGACATCACATCGACATTTCCCGGAAACGGCCGGCGTCCTGGCCGTGGCTCGTCGGCCTCGCCGTACTGGCTCTCGTTGTCTATGGTGTAAGCACTCTACTGGCAGCGGCGAACGAGGAGGAGCCCGCCGTGGTGGGCATCACCGCGGCGGACACCCTCCCACCATCCGCGATCCCCATACCCCCGAATCCGGTGATTCTGGACCGGGTGCATAGCGCGGAGGAGCTGGCGCCGCTGGGCGAGGAGCACGTGGGTGAGACGGTCCGGGTGGAGGGTGAGGTTCTGGCGACCGGAACGACCGGATTCTGGATCCTGGCCGGCGTCGAGGTCCTAAGGGTCGACTCGAACCAGGCGGTCCGGAAAGGTGAGCTCGCGACGGTCGAAGGGACCATCGCGCCGGCGAGGAACGAACGGACCGATGAGATCGCTTCCGAGGTATTGACGCGTACACCCCGCGCGGAGACGTGGGGGGTGGTCAGGACCGTCAAGCTGGTAGAGAGTGAGGGGAACACCGGGTCCCCGGAGCCGACCGCTGAGGGCAGGTAGCCCGCAAACGCCGTCGGCTGGTAGCGCCAAACAAACCCCGGTACAGGCCGCCTGGAGGTGATGGCATGACACGCTGCATCATTCCGCTTCTGATCCTGGCCCTGGCCGCCCCGGTCGGTGCCCAGCAATGGCAGGTCGCCCGCGACCAGTTCGCGTTCGCCGGGCGCCAGCTGACCGTCCACGTGGACGCGGAGGTCGAGGGCACGCTCCAGGTGATCCGGGGGCCCGCCGGGCTGGTGCGGATCTCGGGCCGGTCCGAGGCCGGCATGACCGCGGCGGGGCTCACCGCCGATGAGCACCTCACGCTCACCGCCGCCGGAGACGGGCCGGTGCAGTACGTGATCACCGTGCCCGAGCGGGTCTGGATCGACGTCCGGCTGCCGGACCGGCCCCAGAGTGAGACCATGGGCACCATGGAGCGGTCCGGCACGTTCCAGTGGGGCGCCGCGGCGCTGGAGGCCGAGACGGAGGTCGGCACAGCCGACGCTGCCGGCGACGCTCTCGCACAGCCGCCGGTAACGAGCGACGGTGGGTTCACCGTGTTCGCCGACGAGTGGACGCCCCGAATGGTGACTCTGCCCGACCTCGCCAACATCCGCAGCGTGACCGTACGCGTGGAAGGGACGGGTTTCAGGGTCGGCGCCAGCAGGCCGCTCGTGCTGAAGCCGGGCGATCCGGATCACGTGGAGATCCGTCCCGGAGGGCCGCCCATGGAGATTGTGGTGGTCGTCCCTGTGGGCACCACCGGATTCACGCTAAGCGCGGGTGGCGCCACGGCACTGATCGTCGACGGGCCGCAGATCACCGTGCTTTGCTCGCCCAGCACGAGGCAATGGTTGTCCGACGGCCGCGGCTGGGTCACGTTCACACCGGCCGTCAGCCGGCTCGACTGCGGTCCCGCCGTGGACCAGACGCGCCGAGGCTGATCGCCCAACCATCAACCCCATTCAGGAGGATATCATCGCCAGAACACGGACTCGAGTGAACGAAGACATCCGAATCAGCCCCATCCGGTTGATCGATTCCGAGGGGGAACAGGTAGGCATCGTCCCCCTGGACCAGGCCCGTCAACAGGCCACCGCAGCCGGGCTCGACCTGGTCGAGGTCGCCCCCCGCGCCCGCCCGCCCGTCGTCCGCATCATGGATTGGGGCAAACACCAGTACGAGCAGCAGAAGGCGGCGAAGGAGGCGCGCAAGAAGCAGCACACCTACGATGTGAAAGAGCTGAAATTCAGGCCGAAGACCGACGACCACGATCTGGACTTCAAGGTGCGCAATGCCCGGCGTTTCCTCGACAAGGGCAAGCACGTTCGAATCACCGTGAGGTTCCGCCCCCGCGAGATGCGCCGGCCCGAGAACGGGCAGAAGGTCCTGGACGAGATCGTGGACCGGTTGGACGACGTGGCGACGGTCTCCAGCCGGGACCGCGCCCTTCAGGGGCGGGTCATGCAGATGCTGCTGGAGCCGGCCGGACAGGCCTAGGACGCGCCTCCGCGGGACGACCCGAGCCGGTCCCCCGCGGCCCGGATCTGGTCACGGACCGC